>VXRJ01000013.1 GCA_009838525.1 Acidobacteriota bacterium | reverse complement strand
CCCCCCCCCCCCCCCCCCCCCCCCCCCCCCCCCCCCCCCCCCCCGCCCCGCCCGATTCTTGGCGCTTCGGCATCCGTCATCCTCGGTCTCCGCGAATTCGGCGCTGGGACTCGCCCCGTCCCGCCACTGGATGTGCGGCGGGAACACGAACACCGTCCCCTCGACGTCGTACTTGTCCATCAGCCCGTAGATCTCCGACTCCGATCGTTCGATCGGGACCGGCGTGTCGTAGTAGGGCCGTCGCTTCGACATGGTCGTCTCCTATCCCCGCTGCATCGTCGGGCAGCGGCCCTGGTTCTGCAGGCGGATGATCCGCCCGCCAACGTCTTGGTCGACGAACGCCGCCCAGGTCCGGCCGCAGTTGCCGTCGAACGCCGCCTTGAGGCAGACGAGGTTGACCAGCGCGCCGCGGCCGTCGTGGCCGTGGACCACCAGCTTGAGCTTCGCCTGCCGACAGACCGAGTTGGATTCGGCCAGCCAGCAGGCGACGTCCTGGACGCTCGCGAATTCGGGATTCAGGTGCTCGTTCGGCGTCGTCATGCCTTCACCCTCCGTCTCGCGTTGCCGCGGCGCGACGAGGCGAGATTCGTGCACTGCGCCGAGTGATAGCGCTGGCGCGGGTGCTTGGTCGTGAACTCGACTTCGCACCCGTCCAGCGCGCAGACCAGCCGCCGCGCCTCGCCGTCCGAGTTGTTCCAGGACCGCTCCGGCTCCCAGGCCGCGAACTCGCGCTCGGCGCCGCAGCTGCAGACGACGATCACCGTCGGCGAGTCCAGCGACGGACCCTCCAACGTGCAGGCGTGAACGTGAGCGACGGCCGCGGTCATTCCGACGCCGCGCCTTCCGGCAGCTCGGCGGCCGAGGCGTCGATCACCTCGGACAGCGCCGACATGCCCGGGAACATCGGCCAGACCGCCTCGGTGTTCGGAGCGAGGGCGACGGTGACGTCCTCGCCTTCGAGCGCCGCAACGCCCAAAGCGACGGTCATGATGTACTGCTGCAGACGGCCGCCGGCCGCATTCGACGAGTACTCGACCCGCTCGTCAAGCCAGGCCTCCAGCTCGTCGGCGAAGCCTTGCAGCCGCTCGTAGGCGTCGAGCTTGCGCTGGGCGTTCGTCTTGTCCCGCTTCGAGGCACCATCGGCCGCGGGCTTCGGCTCAACCTCGGCCCGCAGGCTGGCGATCGCGTCGCGCAGGTCCGGCCGCTTGGTCACGATGGTGATCTTCAGGTCGCCGCCCGACGGCTCGCTCCACTTGATCGTCTCGACCCGGTCGATGGTCCCGCGCAGGCGCAGGAAGTCGGTTCGCTGTTCGGTCGTCATCCTCGGTACTCCAATCTCGTCGCGTTCGGGCGCCGGGACCTCGAAGCGGTGCACGTGGGGCGCGGCCGTCGAGGCGGGCTGGGCGGTGGTCCTGAACCCTCCGGGCGATCGCCGGTCGGCCGAAGGCGCGGTGATAGTGGTCATTAGCGGCCGCCTCAGTTCGGGTGCCGGAAGAGGACGCGGACCTGCCAGCGCAGGCCAATCACGTCCATCTCCAGCCGGACGGTCGAGAAGATCGGACCGAAGCGCTGTAGGTAGCGGATGCCGGGCGAGTCGATCTCAGTCGTGTAGGTGGCGGGCGGGACCAGCAGCGGCGCGTCAGTCATCGCGCCTCCTCGAGCAGGTGGGCGTAGCGGGAGCCGCGGAAGACGCCGGAATCTAGAACATCGAGAGCCTTCTGATCGTTAAAGATCTCGTTAATGTGCTGGCCCCGTGCGGGGACGATCTGGCCCCGTGCGGGGACAGATCTGGCCCCGTGTGGGGCCAGTTGGCCCTGTATGGGGCCAGTTCGTTCTAGGTTTCCGCCGTGCCATCCGGGCGATCCGAGCGGCCAGCGCTCGTCCCGAGCGGCCAGGCTGGAGCCGCAGATCTCACACACGCCGGTCTCGTCGAGCGTCGTCATGCCGGCCGTTCCGCAGGTCTCGTCCGGCCTCGGCAGGTGAAACATCAGGCGGTAGGAGTCGGCGGTCCGGCGATCGCCCGGAGGGTTCAGGACCACCGCCCAGCCCGCCTCGACGGCCGCCTGTCGAACGGCTGGAGCGTGGCCGCGATTGAGCCCCGCCCGCTCGGCGTGCCGGCGCGAGGCGTAGTCGACCGTGCAGGCGATCCGCCGGTCGCCCTTGGCCATCATGTGGTCGGCCGAGACCAGTGCCCAGCGGATCGCCACCGGCCTCGTGCCAAGGCCGATCGCGTCGAGCTGGGAGAGGATGATTTTGGCCGACGGTCGACCCAACCCAAGTGTGCTCACGGGCGGCCGCCCTTCCGCCGCAGCAGGTAGCGCTTCATCGGATCGATCAGCCTGGACAGCGCCGTCTCGCCCGAGCGGTAGTCCGGCGCCTCAATCCCGATGTGGCCGTGACGGTGGTCCATGAGCCGCGAGCGGATCCGGTCCTCGAACAGGTCCGGCAAGATGTTCGTCGTGATCAGCGTCGGCCGGTTCAGGCGCAGCTCGAGGACCTGCAGCAGCCGCGCCTCCGACCAGCTCGACTGCTGCTCGGCGCCGAAGTCGTCGAGGATGACGACCTGGTAGCTGCGCAGCCAGGACATGATCCGCTCGTCGCCGTGTTCGTGGCCGTCCCAGCTCGCCTGGATGCGGGCGAGCAGCCGCGGGACCAGGGCGTAGATCACCGAGCGGCCGTCGTCGTACATCCGCATCGCGGCGGCTGCGGCCATGTGGCTCTTACCTACGCCAGGTCCGCCAATCAGCGTCAGCCAGCCCGTCGGCGCGTCGACCCAGTCCTGCAGCCGCCGGAGCGCAGTACCGACGCTCGGGCGGCCGCGTAGGTCCATGTCGAAGGTGCGCCGGCGAAGCTCATCCTCGGTCGAGCCCCATATCCGCATCGGCCGCTGCTCGCCGTGCGGATTGCAGACGGGACAGGGGCGCGACTCGCCCAGGCCGGGACCGCGCAGGCGGCGGCCGCCCTGGCAGGTGCCACAGCGAGTCAGCCCGTCCGGAACCCAGAGGCTGTTGTCGCGCTCGAGCGGGAGTCCGTCTTCGGAGTGGGCGAAGCCCAGCTTCGCCATGCCGAGCGCGTCCCGAACCGACCTGAAGTCGTCGGAATTGCCCATTTCGTGCTCCTCTGATATCTGGTCAGGGGATCGATAAGTGTACTTAGCGTTAACGATACGCTTATCGCCGATCCCCCTGATTCGGGAGTTGCGCGGTGAGTGCAGCCGCGCCGGCGCGAACCGCGCCGAGCTCGCGCTGACGCGCTCCGCGGTGGCTGTTGAAACATCGTGGAAATGTGGAAGACTCCCATCGTTTACGTTGCCGCGCGGATTGTTCGTTAGGGTGAAGCAGTCGGCGTTCGCCGGCCGCCGCCTCCTCGTTCGGTCTGCTTAGCAACTTTCCTCTCGTGGGGGCGGCGTTAGCCGGTCCTAGCGCTCCGACGGCCCCAGCCCCTCGTGGAATCTGGCGACCGCGCTGCGGCCGGCCTCCTCGTGCCGGGTGTAGAGCACGACCATGCCCTCGGAGGCCCAGCCGCCGGCGTTGGCGATCTCGGCCGTGTTGAACGACTTCGCGGCCAGGTCCTGGGCCATGCCGCGGCGGCAGGAGTGGCCCGAGAAGTCCTCGCCCAGCCCGGCCCGCTCGCAGGCGCGCTTGACCCGGGCGCCGATGGTTGACGAGCTGAGCCCGAAGATCGACGCTTCCGGATCGGCGCCCTTCGGCCGGATTTGCTTGAGCGCCTCGACGGTCGCGCGGGAGACGAAGCGGACCTGGCCCTTGCCCTCCTGGTCGGTCTTCGATTTGCGAATCAGGATCCGGCCCGAGCCGTCCGACTGCTCCTCGAAGTCGGACCAGCGCAGGGCGGCGGTCTCGCTGCGGCGCAGCAGGCCGTCGCGGGCCAGGAACACGATCGCGACATCGACCAGGTCGCGATCGGCGCGGCGGCGGTCGGCGGCCGTGGCCCGCTTGCGGCGGGCGCGGCGCTTCGACTCCTCGGCCACCGCGCGGATCGCGTAGGCGTGCTCGAGCTGCAGCCCGCGGGCCTGGCGCTGCACGTGGTCGGACTGGCGGCGGATCGCGCCGAGGGCGTTCTTGATCTCCGGGTAGTCGTTCGTGTACTGCAGGCCCTCGATCTCGTGCAGGGCCTTCAGCGCGGCCAGGCCCTGCGAGATCGTGTTCGGCGCGATCGGCTTGCCGGTGACCGGATTGGCCTGGCACTTACGGAAGTCGATCCAGGCGCGGACCTGGTAGGGACTGGCGGGCACCGGGTCGACGGCGGCGAGATCGCACCAGGCGAAGTAGTTCGACCACTGGGTCCGGTACGTGCGGACGGTGTTGGCCGAGTGGTTGCCGATCCAGTCCTGGAAGCGGCGGGCGCGTTCACCCTCCTCGCCCAGGAAGAAGCGGCTGAGCCCTTGCTCGCCGCGTTGGACGAACTGCGGCTCGAGCGCCCGGTCTGGCTGCTCGACGATCATGATGTTGCTAGGCATTGGGAACTCCTCTCGGTTCGGGATTCTGCTTAGCACGTCGAACGATAACCATTGATAGCGGGGATTGCAAGTGCGCTTCGGCACGAAGCAGCGGATTCATCCACAGGGTCGGGAGGGGCGCTATCATACGGACATGTCCAGAACAAGTGGACCGCCGACAAAGCCGTTCAACGATGGCCGGATCGACATGAAGATGCCGCGCGAGCATCTGGACAAGCTGCGCCAATTCGCAGCGCAAGACGGGCTGCCGTTCCACCTCTGGATGAAGCGGCTGGTTCGAGACACGATCGCGCGGCGCGAACGGGAGGCCCTCCGGCAGGGCTCAGACGACTGAATTCCCACGCGCGCGCGGGCGCAGGTCGGCGCGCCCGCGCAGGCGCGTAGGGCTGGGACGGATCGACAACGATGCGCTGGGACGAAGACCTTCCAAAGCCGATCATGGTGCGAGTGACCTTCACCACCCACGAGGACACCCGGGAGTTGATTGAGCAGGCGGCGGCCGAGAACAAGCTGACTCGCGGCGAGTGGCTGGACCTGACCCTGCGCGACATTTTCGACCGGCGGGAGCGGAAGAAGCGGCGAGCCGAGCGGCGGGGCCGAGGCGCAGCAGGAGATTCGGACCGCGATGCGCACGGCAGCCGAGTGCATTGACGACCTCGAGGACCGCGCGATCGACGAGCTGGGCGGCGGCCGCTAAGACCCGTTATAAGCTCCAGGCCGATCGGCCCTCGAGGTACATGCGGTTGGCGATTCGCTCGACCTGATCGTCCAGGTCCTCGATGCCGTAAGCGGTGATCGGCCCGTCGAAGTGGACGTGGATCTCCGGCGCCATTCGGTAGCGGCCGTCGAGCGGGATCACCGCCTCGGGATAGCCGGCTTCGGCGACGTCGACCAGGGTGCCGCCCGGGCGCGGCATGATGATGCCGCCCCGGGCCAGACGTGGGATGCCGAACATGTCGCGGACATCGTTGATCGAGGTGCGGCGGGGCACCTGGATCGCGGTGCCGTCCGGCCCGACGTAGGTGACCGTGTCGTCGTTCTGGTTACTGAAGCTGACCAGACCGTCGCTGATTGAGGACTGGTCGCCGGCCTCGGGGTCGCTCAGCGCCTCGCGATAGGCGGCCCGCTGTTCGGCCGTCAAGTTGTTGGCCTCGAAGGCCGGCCCCACCGCGGCCAAGACCTTGCCCCGCAGTTCGCGGTTCTGCCGCTCCTGCTCGTCGGCCAGTTTGCCCAGCAGCCTGATCTGCTCGGCGTCGCGCTCGGACTGGTGTTCGGCAATGGCGATCTGCGCGTCGAGCCAGCCCTCGGCTAGGTCGATCTGTTTCTCCGCGGAGGTCTGGCCGCGCTCGAGGTAGCGGATCTGTTCGGCCGTCAGTTCGTTGCCGTCCTCGATCGCCTGGTCGATGTCCTCCTGGATCGCCTCGTCGCGCAGGTAGGCGTCGAGGATGTCGGCCTGCATCTCGCTGGTGAACAGTGCTCCGTACTCGGCGAACTGCCGGTTAATCTGGCCGACCAGCCCAGCTCGCTCAAACTGCTCCTGGCCGCGGCCGACCGGATCCTCGTCGGCGTCGCCTGACGATGAGCTCGACGAGCCAGCGCCGGAACCACCTCCGGACACGCCGTGTTGCCCGAAAAGATTGCCGCGCACGCCCTGGCGGCCGGCGGAGCGGGTGATCGCCCGATAGAGCGCACGGGCAGAGCCGGCGGCCTCGATGTTGCCGCCCATCTCCCAGAATCGAGCCAGCTCCTGGAGGATGGTGTCCGGCAGGTTGAAGCCGACGTTTACCTCGACGTCGACCGATCGCCCGTCCAGCTTGTCCAGCTCGAGCGCAATTGCGCCAATCGATTGCAGGTAGGCGTCGGTCACGGGAACCGTATTGCCCAACGCGTCGCGCTGCTGGGCGAGCTCAGCGTCGAACTCAGACACTGCACTCTCGGCGACGCCGGTCAACCGTGCGATCTCGTCGAGGGCTGCGGCGTATTCGCGAGACCCTTCACGTGCGTTAGCGAGACGCTCGGCGGCCGCCCGGAGCGCGGCCCCATGTTCCTTCTGTGCGTCGCTGGCTGCCTCCGCCCTTGCCCGCTCGGCAATAAGCCCATTTATCAGCTGATTCCGAACTGTCTCCAGTTCGGATCCTGACAGTGCACCCTCGCGGCGGGCCCGCGCCAGCGCGAGCTCCTGCTCAGCCGACAGTCGGACTTCGTCGCGTAGCCGTCTATAACTCTCGACCGAGATGCCGAGCTGGGCGGCTAGCTCTTGCTCCGCGATGTTGGTCAGGCCGAGGAAGTCGGTCAACCTGCCGATGAGGTCGACCGCGGACGTGATATGTGGTAGCAGGTCGGTTAGAAGCGCACGTCCCAGCCCGTGGACGACCTGCTTAGCCTCGTTCAGGGTGTCGTTGAACTCGGCGGCGTCGTCGGCGAACTCCTGGCTGATCGTCACGCCGAGACCGCGCGCCTCCGCCCGCATGTCTTCGATCGCGTCGCGACCGAGATTGATCGTCGGGATCAGCTCGATCGCTCCGCGGCCGAACAGCTGCTGTGAAATCGCCAGGCGCTCGGTGTCGTCGTCCAGCCCGCGGACGCCCTCCGACAGCCGCAGGAACTGCTCGTACGGGCTGAGCCCCTCGAGCTCGCGCCAGTCGACGCCGATCTGGTCGAGGATGTCCAGGTACTCGGTCGAGCCCTGGCGGGCCTCGTCGATGACGCGGGACTGGGTGCGCAGCGCGGTCTGGAAGGCCTGCAGCGAACCGCCGTTCTGCTGCAGGACGAACTCCATTTCGGAGAGCGTCTCGGTGTTCTCGCCGACGGCGAGGCCCATCTTCTGCAGGTGGTCGGCGTCGTCGATCAGACCCTTGGCGAAGCCGACCGACTGGTATGCACCGACGGCGACGGCCATCGCGCCGACGGCGCCCACGACCTGGCGAACAGATATACCGGTGCGGTTCAGTCCGGCGCCGGCGCGGTCGGCTTCCTGGGTGACCTCGTCGAGGTTCTCTTTGCCTGAGCGGCCGATTCGCTCGAACTCGTCGGACGCATTGTCTCGCGCCGTGATCTCGAGGGCGATCCGCTCGGTGGTCATATCACAAAGGTAACGGAGCGACCGGACTAGGAATCATCGGGGCCATCGCAGGGCTTCCCGCGGCGGTCATGGTCGCGGTGATCGTCGCAGCCGACACGCTTACCGATGGTGGCGGGTCGGTCGCGGGAACGGTGGCGGCGGCTTCCGCTGCTTCCTTCGCCGTTGTCCTCGTGTCCAGCGTTCTCGCCTACACGATCTTCACTCGGATCGGAATCAACTCATGATCGGCGACTAGGACTGGCTCGCTAAGCGTTCCACTTATCGCTCGCCGGTCTGCAGGTGGTAGGCGTACCAGACGAGCTGCTGGGCGCGGCTGAGGGCTCGCCACTCGGTGGGCTGAAGTCCGGTGATCTGGCAGGCGTGCGGTTCGTCGAAGACGGGGTCTAGTTGATGTTCTCCGCTGCGCCACGCTGCGGCCGCAGCGTGAAGCCTTCCCCCAGGTTTGCAGTCCCGATCCGTGCGATGTCGATCGCCTGGTCGGCCAGGAAGCGGCCGAGCGCCGGGTTCATAAGCTCGATGTCGCCGAGGTCCTCTCGGTCGTAGATCGTGTTGTCCGGACTGGTGATGGCGACCAGTTGGCGGTCCAGCAGCGTTGGCCCGTGTCGAAGGATGCCGCGCTGCTCCATTGTCTCGTTCTGCAGGTTGACGTTAGCCGATAGCGACAGAGGGCGGAACTCGGCGAGCCAGCCCTCCTCGCCGTTGGCGACGTGGGGCGGAATCTCGACCGTGGTTCGGAATTCGTCGGCGCTCATCCAGTCGGGCAGTTCGGGCATGGTGGTCTCCTAGCTTCAATCGGGCAGCAGGGCGCGGCCGAGGGTCTCGCGGATCCCGTGGACGACTGGTACAGCCGGCGCGCCTTCTGCTCAGCTCGACCGAACGCCGGGGCCTCGTCGCACATCAGGCCGCCTCCTCGTTGCTAAGGCAGTTTATCGCCGGCGAGGGCGCGGACGTCGGCGGCCGCGATCAGCGCTCGGGCAGGGCCCGCGGGCGGTAGCCGCTGACGGCCGCCTGCAGCGGACCGGACATTAGCTCGTCGTGCAACTGGAGACAGCGCTGGCGGAGGTGTTGGTAGTTGGCCAGCGTCGACGGGTCGGGCTCGTCGGTGCGCAGGAGCTGCTCGTTCAGCCGCCGCGCCTCGGCGATCGCTTCGGTGAATTCGGCGAGCGGTTCCGGCGCGGCGTCCTGGACTGATTGCGGCTCGCTGGCCTCGGCCGGCTCGGCGGTGTCGGTGATCTCGGGATCCATGATTGCCTCTCTCGATGGGCCTACGGGAACGAGGACTCGCCGTTGGTCACGGCCACGTAGAGGCCGTTCGTCTGGGCCGAGTCGGCGGCGGCGACGTAGTTGAGCTGGTAGGTCTGGCGGCCCTGGCCGTCGGCCTGGCCGCGGGCGACCTCGGAGTCGGTGGCGTGGCGCAGCGCCATGATGATCTCCATTGACGGCTGCAGCGTCGACGTTGCGTCGGAGCCGTCGACGAGGGTCCGCGAGGCGGGCAGCGAGAAGCGCAGGAAGCGCAGGTCGCCGGCCTCCTTGTGGGCCTTCTCCTCGCGCTCGAGGCTGTTCACGGCCGGGTCGCCGTAGATCGAGACGCCGACGGTGGCGTTGGTCGGCACGGCGTCGAGCGCGGTGTAGTCGAGGTCCTCGTTCGCCTGCAGGTTCTCGGACGGCTCGAGGCCCATTGGGATCGTGATTGTCGCGCCGCGCACGGCGACCGAGGCCGCGGCAGCGCCGGACGCGGCAGCGGCCCAGGTGTCGAAGAATCCGATCGCGCAGAGCTTCGAGGGGACCAGCAGGCGCGGCGTGGCGATGCTGAGGCCGGTGGCCGGGTTGCCGCCGGGATCGTCCAGCTTGCCGCCGCGGTAGGTGGCCTGGGCGGTGACCAGCGCGCCGGCGCCGCCTTCGGGAATCGTGATCACCAGCTGGGAGCAGAACGCCTTCGGCACCTCGACGGTGTGAACGGACTGCGCGCCGCCGGCGGAACGTTCGACGCCCTGGAAGGTGTAGTAGTCGACCTCGGTGCGGCTCGAGGCGTCCATGTCGGGCGTGAACGCCCAGGCGTAGGCGCTGTCCACGGTGCTGTCCACGGTGCCGGTCACGCCGCCGACCAGGCCGGAGAGCAGGGGCAGGAGGATCTGCTGCAGGTCGAGCGGTCCGGAGACCATGACCTGGGACATGTTGCTGATCCGCTCGGGCGGGAAGTGCTCGCCCCACAGCGAGGCGTTGCCGAGGACGTCGGCCTGGCGGTCGTCCTGCGGTTGCTCGAGGATCTGGTCGCCGGCGCGGAACGGGATCGCGCGAGTGAACGTCGTCTGCTTCGTCGCGAGGTTGGTCTGCTCGCCGATGTTCAGGCTGGCGAGGCGGCGGATGGTGCGTCGGGCCATGTCGGACTCCTTCAGTCGGTCAGGACGGTACGGGTGATCTGCAGGTTGAGCGTGACGATGACGGGCGAGCGGGCGACGGCCGCCTCGACGTCGATCACGTTGTCGACGGCCGCGAATTCGTGGGTGTCGACGAGGTCGCCGAGCGAGGCGTGCTCGGCCTTGTAGAACTCGCGCAGGGCGGCGTCCAGGACGGCGCCGGCCTCGCGGTAGGCGACGTCGTACTCGGCCATCGCCGAGCGGCCGTACCAGGTCATCTCGGCCAGCCAGAGCTCGGTCGCCAAGTAGCCGGGTTCGTACTGGGGCGGCGCGGCCAGCGACCAGCGGTTCTGCCAGCTGTTGACCGGCGGTTCCTGGCGCATGGGCAGCGGGCCCGGGTAGCAGGTGGCCTGGCCGAGGTCGACCGTGCGGCCGTTCTCGAGCGTGGCGACTGGCCGCAGCGATCGCTGGATGCCGACGATATGGTCGATTATCGGGCTGAAGGCCGCCTGGTCAGGCACCGCGGATCCTCCACTCCCGCGCGATCGCGTCGGTCAGGAAGCGGCCGGCCTCGCCCTGGCCGATGCGCCGGCGCATCGACTGGATGCCGCGCTCGACGAAGCGGCGCGGTTTGATGCCCTTGCGCTGAATCGAACGGGCGAGCTGGAAGGGCGTCACGCCCTGCAGCCTGCCCTCGCGCTGGCGCTGCTTGAGCCAGGGCCGCAGCTTGTCCGGCGGCGGCATCCGCCCGCCGGCGTCGCGGCCGTCGTTCAGGAATTGCATGTAGGCGTGCTGGCGGACGATCGCTCGGGACGGTCCGAGCTGGCGGGCCTTGATCGAGTTCAGCCCGTGGCCCAGGCGGACCGGCTTCGGCTTCGTCAGCTCGGCCGCGCGGCGGATCTCGATCGCGCCGACGTTGGCATACTGCGAAGCCAGGTTGCCCGAGACCGGCGCCATCCAGGGGCGCGGGTCTTCGAACAGCTCCAGCAGCCGCTTCCCCTCGACCAGCTCGACTTTGACCATCAGGCCACCAGCTCTCGCCGGTACATCCCGAGGTACTTGAAGAGCAGGGCCCGGGTGTCGCCAGAGACGACCTCCTGCGCGTTGAGCGAGTCGCCGAAGGCGGTCGGCGTCTCGAGGCGGCGGCGGGCGGCCAGTTCGATGTTGCAGAGCTTGATCGCGGGCGGGACGGCGGCCCATCCCGGTACGCGGGTGACCTCGATCCGGCCGTGCCAATAATCCTCGTTATCGAGCAGCCGCAGCTGGTCCAGCGTCCAGGTCGTCGTGTCGACCGAGGGCTCCGCCCGCCACTTCTCGGAGGCCAGGACATGGCCGTTCATCTTGACCTCGGAGACCGAGACCGAGTCGTCGATCGGCAGCAGCAGGGCCTCCATCGGATTCATCTGCAGGTCGATGTCCAGGTGCGCGTCGGCCGCGAAGTAGACCGTGGTCCGCGCGTCGTCGTCGGTGCCCATGCGGAACGAGCGCCGGCACCACTGGTCGATGATCGCCGCGGCCGCGTCGAGCTCGTAGCCGATCAGCTCGACCGAGGCGTCGGAGCGGGTCAACTCGGGGCGGTCGGTCAGGACCTTCGAGTACTCCGCGACCGTGGCGTAGGCCGAGCCGTCCGAGCCGGAACCGCCGCCGCCGTCATCCTCGACCAGCTCGTAGGTCTCGGCGTCCTCGTCCTGCTTGACGACGTAGCCGCGAGTCTCCTCGGTCGGCACCGGCAGGAGGCGGGCAGTCAGCGTCTGCTGCAGGTTGGCCAGTCCGATGTCGTCGGGCACGAGGTGCCAGAGCTGGACGATGCCGTCGGCCAACGCCGGGTCGCCGCCGACAGCGAGGTTGCCGCCCGCCGTCATGCCGATCCGCGCCGCGGACGTCAGTAGCTCCTCGCCTAGCTGGTGCAACGCGATCCCCCCGAGGGTGCCGGACTCGCCCGGCGTGACGCGCTCGACTCGGCGCAGCCGATCGGTTTCGAAGGGATAGGTGTATTGGCTTCCGGCGCGGACCACGATCATCTCGTCGTCCGGATCGGGCACGGCGATCGCCGTGTCCTGCCAGGTGACGCCGGCCAGCGGGTCGGAGGTGAACGTGCCCAGCGACTCGAAGTTGATGTGGGCGGACGTGGTCATGGCGCCGCCCCTAGGTCACCGTGACGACGTAGGTCCGGGTGACGAGCTCGTGGTCGGGCTGGCGATCGGTGATCCCGACGGTGAGCTCGTAGGTGCCAGCCGGGATGTTGACCGGGTCGCTGTTCTCGTCGACGGCCCGGGTGTAGCTGATGTTGCGCTCGAGGTTGGTCGCCGGGTCCAGCTCGTCGAGGCTGAAGTGTGAATCCCAGTCGCCGACCTCGGACCAGAAGATTTCGTCGCCGTCCGCGTCCGAGGCGGTCGGATTGGCGAGGTCGGCGTCGCTCGCGGCGTTGGCCGCCAGCGCGATCGAGGTCGTGTCGTCGGCGAAGGCCGGCGCCCGGTTGCGCCCCCAGCCGCAGCCCTTTACGCCGTGGCTGGCGAAGCCGCCGCCGTTGGAGTTGCCCGCGTTGGCGTACCAGAGCGACTGGCCGCGCGGGACCACGATCCGCACGTTCCCGCCGGCGGCGACGAAGATGCCCGGGTCGTTGGCGTCCGGTCGGTTGCCGTCCGAGGAGAAGCGAAGCGTGGTCTGCGCGCGGCAGCTGGCCAGGACGACCGCCACGTGGCTGTCCAGGTCGACGCCGTGGCAGCGGGTCAGGTCGGAGGCGGCCGCGGCCGCGCCCGCGCCCGAATCATCGGGCGGGCCGGGGGTGTAGGGGGCCCCGAGCCGGTTGGGGGCGAGCCGCATGGGGGTCTCCGGTAAAAGACAAGATCGCCCCTACGAACCAGCGCCGCGGATCACGCCGAGGGCGTGCGGCTGGCCGACCCGCAGGGCGTCCTCGCAGTACAGCCGCCAGCGCGTCTGGGCGTTGTCGGCCTGGGTGTACTCGTCGCGCTGGATGCGGAAGCCGCGCATGAAGTGGACCGCGTCGGCGGGACCCGAGAACGGGTAGAGCCAGGAGACGATGTCGTCGGCCCCTTCGACCGCGGCGAAGCCTCGGACCACCTCGATGAGGCGGATGCCGCGCAGGGTCTGCTGCATCGTGGCGAACAGGGCGCCGAAGGCCGAGTCGAACGGCGTCCCGTCGGTCACCTGGGTGGCGGTCAGGGGTTCGAATTGCTCCGGCGCGACCAGGGCGACCATCGGCGGCCAGCCGCGCACGGCCAGGGTCGAGCGCAGGCTCATGAAGTGGCTGATGAAGTCCGCCGCCGTCAGCTCGTCGTGGAATTGGTCCAGCACCTCGCGGGCCGCCAGGTTCGTCACGTCGCCGGCGCCGGTGGTCGAGGAGTAGTAGGCGAAGCCGCGGTTGTCGTCGTTCGCGCCGGCGGCCTGCAGGGCCTGGTAGCTCATCGCGTCGCGGTACTCGTAGTCGAGGTCCTGCATCACGATCTGGAGCGTGTCGGTGGCCGCGTCGATCGCCTGCCATTCGGCGTCGACGTGGAGCATGCCCTGGGTCAGGTTGTCGGAGAGCCGCGCGACGGTCGAGGCGGCGTCCTGGTTAGCGACCGAGGCTCGGTCGGCGATCTTGAAGCGCGAGCGGACGTTGGCGTTCGCGGTTCGCGCGTTCCAGCGGATCCCGCTGGTGTTGGGCACGGTCATGGCCCGCGGCTGGAAGAGGTCGATCGCCATGACGCCGGACATGAACGGCGGGGCCGAGCCGGGAATGAATCCCTGCGGCAGGCCGAGACCCTGGCCGCCGGTCGAGCCGATGTCCCACTCGGCGTAGTTGCGGGGGCTGAGGCCCAGCATGTGCGGACCGTGCATCGAGAGCAGGTTGACGTCCTCGGCCTGGACGTAGACGCCCTGCTCCGGACCGTTGCCGACGACGGCGCGGTCGCCGTCGGCGCGGACGGCCTGGTAGACGGCCTGGGCCATCGCCTCCGCGAAGGGCGGCCGGTCGGTCATCATCGCCGGCGTCGGCGCCGCCCGGGCGGGGATCACCTGGTCGGCGAACACCCGGCCGCGCTGGGTCAGGTCGGTCACCCCGCCGAGCAGCTCGAGGTCGTCGACGACCGCTTCGTACTCGGCCTGGAGCTCACCGAATGCGGCGCGGGCCTCATCGCGGTCCGTGTACTGGGTCAGGCCCTCGATCTCATGCCAGGGGACGTCCTGCTGTCGCTGCTCGAGCATCCCGCGGATGCGGCCGCCGAGCTCCTCCTCGAGCGTGACCAGGCGGCTCGTGTTCTTGTCTCCGGTGCGGTTGGCGATAGCAGGCATTATCGGTCCCTTCAGACTCGACTACGGGTGGCGCGGCGACGTGCGAATTCGCCGCGAATCAGCAGGGCCTCGGCCTGGGCCTCGGCCAGTGAACAGGCGGTGGACTCTGCAGCGCCTTTGGCGACGACCCCCGCGCCGGTGAGAACACGGTTGTCGGCTTGCTTGCGGCAGTCGCCGCCAAAGGCGCTGTAGAGGTCGATGGTGTTGTTCGGCACGGCGCCCGACTGGACGACCGCGACGTGCAGGACGGTGCCGCGGACCAGGGCGAAGTCGGCGCCGGCGGCACGCTCGGCGTCGCTGAGCGCGTTCTCGCGGCGGACCTCGTCGTAGATGATGCTGGCCGAGCATTCGCCCAGCCCGTGCTCGATCAGGTGGGCGACGCGGGCGGCGTCCTCCTGGGCGCCGGCCGTCGGCGCGGGCGAGGCGAGCAGCGCCGCCTCGGCCGTCGCAACCTCGATGTAGCCGGCGCCGAAGGGCACGGTGTCGAAGTTGGACCAGTGGCCCACCTGCAGCGGCGCGGCCGCGCCGGCGCTGAAGGCCGAGGGGTAGAGGATGCCCTTCTCGGGGCAGCCGTAGCACTGCGAGAGCGACGCGGCGAGATTGTCCTCGTCCAGGGTGGCGAAGACGGCGCGGAAGCGCGGCCGTTCGTCGCCCTCAGCGTGGAGCGCTTCGAGCCGGGCAGGAAGCTGGAGGATGTGGATCGTCATCGGACTTTCAGCCTATCCCAAACGTGGGAACCCTGTGCGCTGGCAGTTCGGGTGCGAGATCGGCATCGCGTCGAACTCGCTCACCGAGCGGATCGAGCCGTCGGCCTTGTCCGGATCGTCGTGGGCGAACCAGCCGCAGGTCGAGCCGTCCGAGATTCGCACCTGCTCGACGCCCGACTCCTGCCAGGCGCGGGCCACGGTGCGGTTGCCCACGGTCGAGATCTCGGTCCTGGCCACCCTCAGACTTCTCCACGGTTTATCCACAACGCCCTGAATCCCGTCGGCGATGTCCGAGAGCGGCAGGTCGCGGCGGATCCCGTCGGCCACGACCCGGCCGACCGTGCTCCGGACCTCGTCGGTCACGCCGACCATGCGCTGGCCCGAGGCGTCGAGCAGGTCGCTGATATCTACGGTTAGCGTCTCCGGCAACTTGTCGTAGGAGTCGAGCGCCGCCTGGACCACGTCGTCGTTCATCGACGAGAGCCGCTGGACCACCACCTGGCCGAGCTCCTCCGCCTGGGCCTCGGGGATCAGGTCGAGCGGGGCGCGGGCGCCGGCCTCGAATTCGAGGACGGCCGCCCTGCCCATCAGCGTCAGCTGCTCGCCGACGTCGCCGCGCAGCTCGCGGACGTAGCGCCGGCGCAGCCGGAACCAGGCCCGCGCCCAATCACGCTTTGCCATCAGGGTCCGGTCCCAGCACGTCGTCGACGGGGATGAAGTCCTGGCCGATCTTGAGGACGTTGCCGCGGGCGCCGTAGGAGGGCAGGCCCATCGCCTCGACGTACTGGTTCAGGGTCGCAGCCGAGCCGGCGTAGCCGGTGTGAATCCGCGCGGCCGCCTCGGTCCGGTCCTCCTGCAAGCCGGCGATGTCCGACAGGTCGTAGGCGACCTCGAGCTGCGGGTCGGCGTCGATGTATCGGTGCAGCCACTGCTTCGTCAGCATCTCGCCCGTCATCCGCCAGAGCGGCCGCAGGCGCTCGCGGTAGAACACCTGGCGGGCCATCCGGTAGTTGTCGTAAGTCGCGGCGCTCATGCCCAGCAATCCGCCGGCGATCGGCGCGGGGATGCCCAGCGACTGGTCGGCGTACGCCTCGTGGGAGAGTTGCAGTTCGTTGAAGCGCACGTGGTTCGGGTCGAACTCGAGCTGCTTCAGATCGTCGAATCCCTCGTCGGTCATCGAGAGCGAGCCGCGGTTGCGGCCGGTCACCGACTGACGGATGCGCCGCGCGACCCGCCTGAACTGGCTCTCCTGCTTCGGTTTGATCACGCCGAGGTAGCCATAGGGCGCGTTGGCCACCGCGGCCGCCTGCAGCTGCAGCTGGTGGAACTCGGCGAAGATCACCTGGCCGAGCGAGTCCAGCGCGCCGCGCCCGTGCCAGGCCTCGTCCGGATCTCGGTCGAAGCGCAGCTTGACCACCTCGTCGGGATTCCAGCGTTCCGACTCCAGCCAGTAGACCGAGGGCTCGCGCATCGACAGCGCGACCCGCTGGCCGGCCGCATTGACGCCGCGGGTCGTGTCGCCCTGGGCGTCGTTGGTCGGGATGTAGCGCCAGCGCTCGCCGCGGGCGTTGGCGCCCGAACCGGCGGCCGGGCGCGGCGGCCAGAGCGGGCACTCGAGCAGCCCGTATCCGACCTGCAGCGCGTCGACGACCGACGCGGCCGCCAGGTACTGCAGCGGGTCCTCGTCATCGCCCAGGTCGATCAATCGTCGCGCGACGCCGGCGGTCGTGACCTGGGCGCCGGCGATCTCCTCGCCGTCGCGACGGCGGACCACCAGCGGTGGCTCGCTAAGCGCCGTTATCAACCGCTGCTCGTTCGGCTGGATCAGCGGCTGGCGGCGGCTGCGGCTGTAGCCGAGCGAGTAGGCGATCTGCGAGCCTGTTCCCGCAGCGTTGCCGCCGCGGCGCAGCAGGTCGAAGATGCGATCGCTGTATCCGGACATGACCTCAGCCTACTCACCAGTCGAGATCGCTGTATCCGGACATGACCTCAGCCTACTCACCAGTCGAGATCGTCAATGTGTGTCCTCGAGTTGAATTTAGTCCGATTGCCCCCAAATCGCCCGTAGCGCGACCGGACCGGCGATCTGGTGTCGTTGGGCCTCGGGCGGTGGATTCGCGCGACGTGGCGCGACGTGGGCGACCAGGGCGCCGAATTCGCGGAGACCGTGGATTCCGAAGCGTGCGGCTCAGAATTCGGGTCCAGAACCGCCGCTAGGCGGCCGGGCGGACTCGCCGGCGACGAGTTGGCCGGACGGGTGCGCCGGCGACTGCGGCTGTAGCCGAGCGAGTAGGCGATCTGCGAGCCTGTTCCCGCAGCGTTGCCGCCGCGGCGCAGCAGGTCGAAGATGCGATCAACCAGCCGGCGGATGAGGCCACGTGACCGCCGCCGCCGGTCGGCTGCAGGTAC
>VXRJ01000012.1 GCA_009838525.1 Acidobacteriota bacterium | reverse complement strand
ACGCCAAGCGCGAGATCCACCTCTTCGACGGCAAGCTGGCCGATCCCGCCGCCTAGCCAGAGGTCCGCCGGCCTCCAGGCCGGCAAGAGAACAGCCGGTGCCGGCGTGGACGCCGGCGCGGCTGGTAGACTGTGAGTCCATCATGCGACTGGCTGCCCGCGCGCTGATCGTCGTCGGATGCCTGCTGCTGATTCCGCTGACCGCGATCCTCACCGCCGCCGCGAAACAGCGCTTTACCGATGGTCCGAACCGGTTCTTCTCCGGCGGGCCGCTCGTGTCGGGGGAGTTGCACGGTGGTCCGGAGCCGGACTGGAGCTTCACCGACGATATTCAGACCATCGAGCTGCAGTTGCTGGACCCGCCGCGGTCACGCCGCATCTGGATCCAGGCGCACGACGGGAAGATCTACGTCTTCTCCGGCTTCATGAGCACGACGGTCGGCCGGCTGTGGAAGCGCTGGCCGGTCCAGGCGGAGCGGGACGGCCGTGCGGTGCTCCGCATCGACGGGAAGCGCTACGAGAGGCAACTCGCACGGATCGAGTCGGGTCCGGTTCTGGAAGGCATCACCGGCGCCATCCGGGACAAGTACGCGTACGACGTCAGCCGGGCGACGGTGGAAGCGGGGGACACCTGGGTGTTTGAGGCCGCGCCGCGGTAGGGGCGCAGGCGACGCCCGCCACACCGTCGGGGAGCGAGCAGCCACATGCCGACGACGGGCTTTCTCGGGACGCGCGCGGATGTCCTGATCGACCTCGCGCTCGTCGTCTTCGTCGCGGCGCCGTTCCTGATGACGTACGCGCTGCGGCTTGCGGCGCGCCGCCGCTACCGGCAGCACCGTAACCTGCAGGTGAGCCTGATCGCCGGCGCGATCGCTGCCGTCGTGCTGCTCGAGGCGAGCATTCGCTACGGTCCGGCCGCGGCGGCCTTCCAGCAGAGCGCGTACTATGGCACCTCGCTGGTGCGTGGGCTGTTCCTCGTGCACCTCGCAGTGGCGATACCGTGCTTCGTGGTCTGGTGCACCCTGGTGGTCATGTCCTGGCGCCGCTTTCGAGGCATCCTCCCGGGTTCCTTCAGCCCGACCCACCGGCGGTGGGGGTGGGTGACCTACGTGGCGCTGTGGCTCACGTGCATTACGGGCGTGGCCCTGTACGTCCTCAGCTTCGCGCTCTGAGCGGCCGGAGGCCCGGTCAGCCGGCCTCGGGCCGGTGGTAGACTGAGCCCATCATGCGACTAGCTTCCCGAGTCCTGATCGTCGTCGGATGCCTGCTGCTGATCCCGCTGAGCGCTGTCCTTACCGCTGCCGCGAAACAGCGCTTTGCCGACGGCCCGAACCGGATTTTCTCCGGCGGCCCGCTCGTATCGGGCGAGCTGCACACCGGCCCCGAACCGGACTGGAGCTTCGTCAGCGACATCCCGACCATCGAGCTGCAGTTGCTCGACCCGCCACGGTCCCGGCTCATCTGGACCGCGGAACACGACGGCAAGCTCTATGTCTGGTCCGGCTACATGGGCACGACGGTCGGCCGGCTCTGGAAACGCTGGCCGGTCCAGGCGGAGCGGGATGGCCGCGCGGTGCTTCGCATCGACAGCAAACGCTACGAGCGGCAGCTCGTGCGCATCCAGTCGGGGGACATTCTCGACGGCATCGCCGGGGCCATTCGGGACAAGTACCCGTCGCAGACCACGCGGGAGGCGATAGAAGCGGGCGACGCCTGGCTGTTCGAGGCCGCTCCTAGATAGGCGACCGCCGGAGCGGACGCGCAGGAGTTCTATTGTGCAATCCCCGACGCAACCCATGACGTACTTCTACTGGTGCATCGCGGCCGCCGTGGTCGTGACCATCCTCGCGGTTCTGTTCGTGCCGGGCGTGGACGACTTCGTGGAACGGACGTTCCAGGGTTACGTCGGCCGCGCCGCGCGCTGACGCCACGGCCCATTTTGCTCCTCTAGCCAGTCCTCCTTCTAAGCGAGCCAGCCTGGAAGGGGCTGAGTCGATGATGTGATGTTATGATGTGCTGATGCGTACCACCGTCACCATTGATGATGACGTACTGGCTGTCGCTCGGGCGCTTGCGGCGCAGCGCGGCGGCAGCTTGGGAAGTGCGCTGTCGGACCTTGCGCGCCGAGGCTTCAGGCGCACCCCGGCTGATGAAGATGACGGACTTCCAGTATTCCGTGTTGCAGCCGACGCCCCCTCCATTACCAGTGAGGACGTACAGAAGGCGCTGAGCGACTGGCCATGATCCAGTTGCTGGATGTCAACGTACTCATTGCGCTCGCCTGGCCCAACCACGTTCACCACGGCGCAGCAAGGTCGTGGTTCGCCAGGTGGCGCGCAACGGGTTGGGCTACCTGTGCAATGACTGAAGCAGGATTCGTTCGCGTGTCATGCAATCCATCCGCCGTCAAACAGTCGGTTACGCCGGCGGAAGCGATTGCCTTGTTGAGCCGGCTCCGGCAACTGGAATCACACACGTATTGGGCTATGGACCGATCGATCACCGCACTGCCATCGGCCATTCTGGCGCGTATTCAGGGGCACCGACAGATTACCGACGCCATGTTGCTTGCTCTCGCAATGCAATACGGCGGACAACTCGCGACCTTCGACGCCGGGCTTGCAGACCTTCTCACGACGGAGGCGCGCCGGTCGATCCGCACGATTCCAGTGTGAGTCGCACGGCGGAAGTCAGTGCCGAGTGCCCCGGGATCCGTTCAGAACCTGACTCGGACGCCGAACGACGGGATCAGCGGGAAGCCGGCGGTCGGGCTCTCCACGATGCGCGGCATCGGCCCGTCCGGGTCGTGGGCCAAGCTGGTCTCCACCTCCACCGGGTTGTCGCGGTTCAGCAGGTTGATCACCTCGATGTACCAGGACCAGCGGCCGGACGGACCGCCCGGCCGGTTGGCGATGCGCAGGTCGACGCGGGCGTAGTACGGCAGGCGCCCCTGCTGCAGCGCCGCGAGGCCGCCGAGGTCCACGGTGTATACCGGCGCGCCGATGGCGTCCCGGGCGGGAACCAGGCGCCCCCCGGCGTCCTCATCCGACGCCACGCGCAGCCCGACGGCGGGCGTGTAGGGGAAGCCGGTCGCCACCTGTGCGGTGGTTGCGACGCTCCAGCCCCGGCCGATCCGGATGCGTCCGACGGCATTGAAGGCGTGCCGGCGGTCGTACTCGAACGGGTAGCGCAGGCCGTAGGTGTCGCGGTCGGCGCGGCCCCAGGCGTAGGAGAGCCAGCCGGCAAGCCGGGAGGCCGGGTTGCTGCGCACCAGGTAGGCGTCGACGCCGTAGGCGGACCCGCGGCCGCCGTTCTCCGGAATGCTCGTTATCTGCGCTTCCGACGGGACGCTGGCCTGCAGGTCGGCCGGGAAGTCGTAGCGCGCGACCCGCGCGAGCCGCTCGGCCTCGGGTTCGAGGCGGCCGACAATCAGATCGTCGAAGGTCTTGTAGTAGCCCTCCACGCGAAAGAGCGTGTCGGATCCCAGGTCCTTCTCGAAGCCGGTGACCAAGTGGGTCGACCGCTCGTGGCGCAGGTTGCTGACCACGTCGGGCGAAAGGTCGAAGAAGTAGTCCGACTGAATGAGCTTCTCGTAGCCGGGGCTCTGGGTGTAGAGGCCGCCCGCGACGCGCAGCCGGCTCGACCCGGGGAGCAGCACGGTGGCGGCAAAGCGCGGCGACAGGACCGCATCGCCGTTGACCGTGCTCCACTCGAGCCGGAGTCCGGGTTCGACCGACAGCCACGGCGTCACCGTGTAGCGGTCCTGGACCCAGGCGCCGCCCCGCGTCCCGCCCAGCGTCGAGTCGAGGTCGTCGGGGAGCCCCGTCCCGCCCCGTGCGCTGGACGGGTTGGCGACCGCCTCGTTCCGGTCCCCTGTGATCGACAGGCGAGCCGCCGAGTCGAGCTGGTGCAGCTCGATCCCGGTGTCGATGGTGTGCGAGGCCGAGGCCGAGAACGCGAACTCCTGGCGCACCGACAGGTCGCGCACCGACAGGTCGCGGTCGAAAACGACGCTCGTCGAACCCGCCGCACTCTCTTCGTCGGGTGCGTTGGAGCGCCGCGACGACGATTCGAACGTCGCGTCGACGTCCAGCAGCTCCGTGTTGCGGTACCACGAGACGATGGTGCGCGACGTGGCGCGATTGCCGAGCACCGCGTCGAACCGCAGCGAACCGAGGTCGTTGCCCGCCTCCGAGACGAGGCCGCCGGTGTCGCCCGACTCCTCGTCGTCCTCGGGGTCGAATCTGAAGTCGGCGTTCTCGCGGCTCGTGAGGCCGAAGAGGGACAGCCGGTGTCCGGGGCCGAACGTCCAGTTCGCCTGGAGCTGCAGGTCGGCGAACGACGGGAGGTTCTGGTCGGTGACGAGGCCCGCCACCAGGTCGTAGTAGGTCCGCCGGCCGGTCAGCAGCCACGATCCGTCGCCGGGCGCCGCGCCTTCGAACACGACGTTCGCGTCGGTGACGCTCGCCGACGTGGAACCCGTGAGGTCGCGTTCGCCGGGCCGGTTGTCGACTATGAGGAGTGACGACAACCGGTCGCCGTACGCTGCCCCGAAGCCGCCCGCGGTCAGCTCGAAACGCTCGACCGTCTCCGGATTGAACGCGCTCACCAGACCGAACAGCCGGTAGGGGTTGTGGATCTCCACACCGTCCATCATCGTGAGGTTCTGATCCGGCGTGCCGCCGCGAACCGCAAGGCGGCTGCCGAAGTCGCCGGTCGATGCCACGCCGGGGAGTGTGTCGAGGGTGCGGAAGATGTTGTCGAAGGCGCCCGCGACCTCGAAGACCTCCTCCGCCTGGATGGGGGTGGCGGACGGCCGCTCCGGTAGGGTCAGTGGCGCGGAAACCACCTCCACGGTTTCCGCGAACGTGTTGCTGAAGAGCAGGATCTCCAGGTCTCCGCCCGCCGCGGCGATGGCCGGTTCCAGGGTGACGGTGGTTTCCAGGTAGCCGTCGCTCCCGACGCGCAGCTCGCCGTCGCCGGGAGCGAGGGTCACCGTAAAGCGTCCGTCTGCGCCGGTCGCCGCCGTCTCCGCGCCGCTCGCAACGGTGGCCGCGGCCAGGGGCGACAGCGTAGCGCCGTCGAGGACGACGCCGGTGACGACGGCCGGCTCCTGCTCACTTGCTACGCCAGCCGTCGTTGGTTGCGCGGCAGGCTCCGGCTGCGCGGCCGCGCCTGCGCCCTGCGCCACGGCCAGGTACGGAGCAAGCGCCAGCACCAGAGTCACCGCCAGCAGGACGGCGAGCGTCGAGCGGGAAGCGGGCATCGTGGGGGCGTCCGGCGAGGTCAGTCGAACGCGAGTTCGACGCGCCCGATTCCCGGGAACTCCGCCGACAGTCGCTCCCCCGCCTGAACCGGGTAGATCTCATCGGTGGTGACCCCGGTGGTCACGTAGTCGCCGCGCGAGAGGGAGAGCCCGTAACGCGGCAACTCGTTGGCCAGCCAGGCCACCACTTGCAGCGGGTGTCCGAGGACGTTTCCGCCCGAGCCGGTGAGCCGCTCTTCGCCGTTGACCAGTAGCCGGGTCGGCTGCGCGGCCAGGTCGAGGCCGCGCCAGTCGTCCACCGGAGCCCCGTGGATCCAGGCGCTGTGGATGGCGATGTCCGCCGCGAACGACTCGGGCGTGAACCGATCGAGCCCCGCGAAGTGATGCTCGACGAGTTCAATCGCGGGATAGAGCGGCCCGATGTATTCGGCGACGGATTGGCGGTCATGGCCCCCTTCGACGGCGGGCACGTCGGCCGCCATGCGGAAGGCGATCTCGACCTCGATCAGCCGGATGACGTAGTCGGCGGCGGGCAGGGTAACGCCGGACTCGTGCAGGCGGTTCGTGAACAGGCGCCCGAACACCGGATAGGGCACCCCCAGCATGCGCTGCGCGGCGGGATTCGTCAGCGCCACCTTGTAGCCCGCTGTCGTGCCGCCCCAGTGTTCGCAGAGCCCGTCGACCAGCAACGCCTGGGCCTGGTAGGCGGACGCGAGGTCGGGCGGCGTGAACGCCGCCGGCAACGCCTCGACTCGCTCATGCCGCGTGCGGAGGTCGTATAGGAAACGGGCGGTATCGGCGTTGCTCATGGGCAGTCAGGCGGCCGCTTTGTGGGCGGCATCAGTATACGGTCAGCCCGGTCTTCGACCTGCACGACGAGGTCGCATTCAAGCATCGCTCCCAGCAGATCCTGGTCGTCTTGCATGGGCTTCAGGACCCGACCGACGGACACCGGGCTGAGATCAGTCAGCGTGGTGGAGCGAGCATTCGCCCCGCGCGGACTCTTCATGCCACTTAGCCTCACGCATCGGACGCCTCCCGTCAATCTCGCCGCAACCTGCCTTGACATCGACCCCTCCTCCGGGCAACGTGGGCGCAGGGTACCGTGATGCACATTTTCGGCGCGGCTCGCGCACCCACACTCCTCCGCGCTCTCATCCTCGGGATTGTCTGCGCCGCCCCAATCGCGGCGGCAGTCTCCGCCGGGGCGCAGTCTCCGGGTCAGGAATGGCGCTACTTCGGCGGTAACGAGGCCTTCACCCGGTACTCGCCGCTGGACCAAATCGACCGCGACAACGTGCACGACCTGGAGATCGTCTGGCGCCGGTCGGCGGCGGATCCGGAGCTGCAGGCGGCGTTTCCCGATCTGGGCGTAAATGCCTACCTGAAGTCGACGCCGATCCTGATCGACGGGGTGCTGTACGCCCCGAATGCTCACGGGCTGCTGGAGGCGTTCGATCCCGTAACGGGTGAGACCGTCTGGCGGCAGCCGCCGTTTGCCGCCACCGAAGAGGAGGCGGCGGGCAGCAGCACGCGCGGGGCCGCGCACTGGAGCGACGGGACGGCCAGCCGGCTGCTGCTGGTGCGCGGCGGCTATCTGTACGCGCTCGACGCGCGGACCGGCCGGCGCGTGCCGGCGTTCGGCCTTGCCGATCAGGGCCGGGTCGACCTGGACTGGGAGCATGCGCTCGCCGGCGAGTTCAACTGGACGTCCGGACCCATCATCGTCGGCGATGTCGTGGTGGTGGCGGGCACGACCGGCGGGTCCGGCGACGGCGGCGTCGTCCGCGAGGCAGCCCCGGAGGACGTTCGCGGCTTCGACGTCCGCACCGGCGAACTGCTCTGGACGTTCCACGTCGTGCCGCGCCCCGGCGAGTTCGGGGCGGATACGTGGGGCGACGGCTCCGGCGACTACTCGGGCGACCTGGGTTCGTGGTGCTGCCTGACCGCCGACACGGAGCGGGGACACGTCTACGTGCCGTTGTCGGCGCCCACCGGGATGGTCTACGGCGGCCACCGGCCCGGCGACAACCTCTTCTCGGACAGCCTCGTCGCCCTCGACGCCGCCACCGGCGAGCGGGTGTGGCACTTCCAGATGGTGCACCACGACATCTGGGAGTACGACACGGTCGGGCCGGCCATTCTGGGCGACATCACGGTGGACGGGCGGCGCATAGAGGCGGTGATGCAGCCGAGCAAGACGGCGTTCCTCTACGTCTTCGACCGCGAGACGGGCGAGCCGGTGTGGCCGATAGAGGAACGCCCGGTGCCGCAGTCGACCGTCCCGGGCGAGCGGACGTCGCCGACGCAGCCGTTCCCGACGAAGCCGCCGCCCTTCGATAGGCAGGGCGTAGCCGTCGACGACCTCATCGATTTCACGCCGGAGCTGCGGGCGGCGGCCCTCGAGGCGGTGGAGTCCCTGGTGCTTGGGCCGCTCTTCACGCCGCCCTGGCCGCGTGGCGGCGATCCGGGCGGCAAGCTGGGCACGCTGACGGTCCCCGGCGGCTGGGGGGCGGGCAACTGGCACACCGGGGCGTTCGATCCCGAGACGGGGATCTACTACGCGGTTTCCCACACCATGCCGACGGTCTGGAGCGTTTCCCCGACGACGTCGGAGGACGCTACCCTGGCCTGGGCGACCTCCCGGGGCGAAGAGCTGCGGGTGCCGACGCCTCGGCCGCACGGGCTGCCGATCGTCAAGCCTCCCTACGGCCGGATCACCGCCCTCGACCTGAACCGTGGCGAGCGGGCGTGGATGGTCCCCAACGGCGACGGTCCGCGCAACCATCCGCTGCTGAAGGATCTCGATCTGCCGCCCCTCGGCATCCCCAACCGCCCGGCGCCCCTCGTCACCGGCAGCCTGCTGTTCCTCGGGGAGGGGAGCGACTCCGTCATCGGCACGATGCGCGGCGAGGGCGATTCGACGGACCCCGAGCAGGATCAGTCGTGGCGCTGGGGCCGCAAGTTCCGGGCCTACGACAAGGCGACGGGCGAGGTCATCTGGGAGACGGAGCTGCCGGCCGGCACGACCGGCGGGCCGATGACGTATCTGCACGAGGGCCGGCAGTACATCGTGGTCGCCGTCGGCGCCCGTGACGAGGTTCCGGAGTGGGTGGCGCTGGCCCTGCCGTAGCCGGGGCGATTCGGATCGGGACCAGCGGTTGGCACTATCCGACCGGCGAAGGCGCCTGGGACGGGATCTTCTATCCGCCGCGCGGCCGCCGTCACCGCCCGCGCGGATTCGACGAGCTGGAGTACTACGCGGAACGCTTCGACACCGTCGAGGTGAACTCCACGTTCTACGGTATTCCGCGCCGCTCCGTCACCGAGAGCTGGGCCAGGCGGACTCCCGACGGCTTCGCGTTCTCGATCAAGCTCTACCAGCAGTTCACCCACCCGAAGATGTACGCGGCCTCCACCGGCAAGAGCGACACGCGGGTCGGTCGTGACGACATCGATCAGTTCTGCGAGGCCCTCGTCCCCATCCACGAATCCGGCAAGCTCGGCGTGCTCCTCGCGCAGTTCCCGCCGAGCTTCAAGAACGACGCGGCCGCGCATGACTACCTGGCGTGGCTGATCGAGGCGCTCTCCGGCCACCCGGTCGCGGTCGAGCTGCGTCACCGGAGCTGGAGCGACGATGTCGCGGGGACGCTGCGCCTGCTGAACGGGCTCGGCGCGGCCTGGGTGCAGATCGACGAGCCGAAGTTCCGGCTCTCCATCGAGCAGAACTTCCTGCCGAACGTCGAGACCTTCTATTACATGCGCCTCCACGGCCGCAACGCCCGGAAGTGGTGGCGCCACGACCGGACCGAGGAGCGCTACGACTACCACTACTCGACGGCAGAGCTGAAGCCGTTCCGGGACACCGCGGACGCCGCGGCGCATCTCGTCAAGCGGCTCTACCTCTACATGAACAACCACTTTTCGTCCAAGGCGGTAGCGAACGCCGCGACGCTGAAGCACGAGCTGGGTCTGCCGGTTCCCGGCGTATACCCGCAGGAAATGCTTGCGCGCTACCCGGAGCTGGAGGAAGTAGTCAGGACGAGTCCGGAGCCCGCTCCCCTGCTCGTGCCCGCCGACGGGTCTCCCGAGCGCCGGTAAT
This sequence comes from Acidobacteriota bacterium, assembly GCA_009838525.1. NCBI lineage: Bacteria > Pseudomonadati > Acidobacteriota > Acidobacteriota bacterium. Next base: position 33,756 of record VXRJ01000012.1, on the reverse strand, counting down.
CACACATGGTTCAGCAGCGCCAGTTCCTTCGGGTGCGGGTGCAGGTAGGTCTGGCCTAGCAGGTACTCCACGTCGAGCCGCCGCGCGTGGTGCCGTACGAGGGTGAGCGGCACGATCCGGGGCACGAGGCCGCGGCGGTAGTCTTCCAGCACGGCCAGCAACTCGTCGCGCGAGTCGGTGTCGAGCTGTCGCTTGAAGTGCCCGACGGCATGCATCAAGGCGTTCGTATGGCGCGCCCGGGTCGCCCGGATGCGCATGGCCGACATGAACTCGTCCTCGTAGCGGCGGCTTAGTTCCGCCCGCGGTATGGCCTTCGCCTCGGCCACGAGGCGCCCCAGTTCGCGGTACCGGAGGGGGGAGTGGGCCATCAGGGCCAGCTTCTCCGCGGTATGCCATCGCACGAGGGCGCCGACGTTCCATCGGCCGGAAAGCAGCGCCCGCAGCCGCCGGTAGGCGAACACGCGCTCGAAGAAGTTCTCGCGCAGCACGGGGTCCTGCAGCCGGCCTTCTTCTTCCACCGGCAGGTTCGGGTACTGCCGCAGCAGCTCGGCCGCGAACATCCCGCGGCCGTTCCGCTCCGACGTCCGGCTGTCGTCGGCGCTCCAGACCTTCACCCGCTCCATGCCGCAGCTCGGTGAGTCCTTCTTCAGGATGTAGCCGCTCAGATCCTCCTTCGCGAGGGCGCGGATTCGGCGGCGGGCAAACTGCCGCATCCGGCCCGTCAACCGGACCCCGCTGCGGCTGACGAGCCGCACGCCGTCGGCCTGGCCGGCGTCGCGCACCAACCGGATCGGTTCGCGTGGCGTTCCCAGACCCAGTTCCACCTCCGGGCACACCGGAACCCATTCGACCAGGCGGCCGAGCGTCTCGACCAGGAAGGCGTCGCGCTTGTGTCCGCCGTCGTGCCGGACGTTCTCGCCCAGGAGGCAGGTGGAGATGCCGAGCCGAACCGGCGTCTCCGAGGTCGAAGCCGGTCGGTTCGTAGGCGACCGACCCGGTCTCTCCTCACGTCCGGTATCGAGCACTGTCACCTACAAATAGCTTAGTGTCTGGACCGCCCATCAATGACGCGGCGCCGCCCATCCGGGAAGATCTGCAACCAGTTCTCCTGGGTATACGGCAGGTCACTCTTCCAGGCGTCCGGCGACCTCGTGTGCGGCCGCTTATTCCGCCAGATGAAGGTGTCCATCCCCGCCTGGATGGCGACGGCGCCGCGGCGGACCTCTTGTCGACCCGCGGCCTCGGTGATCTGATGTGCTAGTTGCAAGGCATCCCTGACGTCCGATTGGGACCACTTCCGATTGCGCAGCTCGTCGAACCGGACGTCATGCACGTGTTCGACGAAGCCGATGTAGCTGATGCCGACCGCGTGCCCGTTGTTTGCTCTCCGCACGAGATCGTGGAATAGACGGATGCCGCGGTCGATGGCGGGCTCGAGCTCCACATCGCGCTCGTCTACTAGCACCGCGCTCTTCACCGGTGCGGGTTCGATGGCAGGGAGCGCTCCGTCGACGGGCGCCGCGTCCCAGATAAGCCCTTCCACCAGCGCTGTGTCAGCTTGGCGGGCCGGTTCGCCACGCGCAACTGCCTGTGCCGGACCACCGAGTAGTCCGGCAGCAGGCAGTGCTGCGACGACTGCCTGGAGATGGTCGTGGTTGCGCGTAATCGCACCGGATGGGAGCGAGTAAGCGTCAACGAGACGCTTCGCAAACTCTGCGACGGTCTTCGGCGGTGCCTTGCGATGTCCTGGTAGCGCCTCTAGGCCAGACGTGCGCCACGTCGAGGTCGGAAAGCACTCCAGCAACCAGTAGCCTCGCTGTCGCAGCGGAACCGTACCACCGGTATCGTTGACGAGTCCGACATCAGGGTACTTGAGGAGTTCGGCGAAGACCTCGACGCTGAATCGAATCCAGCGGAGGAAGGTCGACGGATAGGCGATGCCGGTCGTTCCGGTCTTTCCGGGTGTGCGAGTCGCATACTCGCACGCGCGACCGACACCCTTGCGTGAGGAAGACGCCGCTGGATCTCTCCAGCCTTGTGGGCCGTCGATGGAGACGGCTGAGACTTGATGTGCGCGAGTGAACGAATCGATGGCTCGTGCGACGGCAGGCGGTGTCAGTTCCTCTCCTGGCCAGGCGACCGCGTCCGGCAAGGCCGTGGTGAAGCCTTGCCGGTCGAACGCGAGCAATGCAGAGCCGATGTCTTTCCAGCTCCGACAGGCCAAGTCGATCCCGAGTACAGACGTTGAGTGCTTCAGATAGGTCATCAGCTCTTATGGTCGTGGACGTACTTGTGCCACTCGATGACCTGAACGTCAGATGCGGCGGTCACGCGGGCGATAAAAGCCTCCGCCCGCCGCCCAAGTAGTCGAAGCATGTCGGGAAGTGCCTCCTTCAGTACCCGGGCCTGGTCTTGTCCGCTGAGAGTGGCACCCGTGAGCACGAACGTCTTGACGCGTTCTTGCCGAAGCGCGCGCAGCTCGAGCTCGCGTTTGCGGATGTGCTTGTCCTTCGTGATCAGGATCCAGCGGCGAGCGCCAACATCGGGGAGCCAGTCTCTGTCCGGGGTACCGCTCTCGAACGTCTCGTTGTGCACGTGCGCAGTATGTCCTTCCTCTCGCAGCATCTCGGCAATCGGACGTGCCGCGACGCATTCGTCAAGGAAGAACTCGTACGGGTGTTCAGGCGGCGCGGTCGAGCGTGAGCTCGCAACGGATCGCTTCTTCGATTTCCTGCGGCGGCCGGCCATACTCGTCTGCCAGTTGGTCTAAAGAGTCGCCGGCCCGGAACCGTTCTGCGATCTCTTCGGTAGGAATGCTGGTACCTGCGATGACGGGGCGGCCGAATCGCACGCGAGGATCGAGGGCAATGATCTTCGGTTCTTCGGTCAGGACTTCCGGTGGACGGGGCGTGTCTGGATCGTGGCGCACGAAGGGGAAGAGACGAATGGCAAGGCCGTCGACATCCTGCTCGATGCGCTGCAGATGGGCTTCCATCAGTTGCCGCATTGCCAGTTGGCCACTCCTGGTCGCATTGATCAGAGTGCCAGTGTGTTCGACGAAGATGGAAACGCCGTCTGTGAGCATGCTCTTGGTCAGCAAGGGATGCTGGGTCTTAAACGTGTCTTCCAGGTAACGAATGGTGTTGCGCAGCTTCCCCGGGGGAATCCGGTGGTATCGGCGGAGCGCGCCGAGCACGTGCAGCTCGGCCATGTTCCAGAAGGACAACAGGTGGCGCTGCCGGTCCGCAATGTGGATCAGCGGATCCGCACCACCCGTGCGGAATCCGAACGACCAGTTCTGCACCGTACGGAGCGGCAGCCGTAGGTACCGCGCCGCCTCCGAGCTTGTGTACGCCGGCAAACCCCGCGGGTCACGCCCCTCGTACAGGCGCCACCGATCGTTCGTCTGACTCATCAGGACCTAGGCTCTTCTTTGGTGAACATCGTGCAGTGTGCAGGAACCTCCCGCATGCACAATGCCCTTCTCGATTGTGACACGAGTGGGTCTCAATTGCTGATTGTCCGCGCGGCAATCGATGGCCTATATTGGGCATCAGTCGGAACGTCGGACGCGCGGGCCGGGGCGCATGCCCGGCTCGCAGGATCGGAGTCGCGGGACAGACAGCAGGAGCAGGGAAATGGTGGACCAGAAAAAGATCGACAAGCGGGTCTTCGACCTCTACGACGAGTACTGCCACGGCCGGATCGACCGGCGCGAGTTCCTCGCGCGCTCGGCCGCCATCACCATCGGCGGCGTATCCGCGCTCTGGATGGCGCAGGCGCTGCTGCCACGCTACGCGGAGGCGCAGACGATCTCGTTCACGGATTCGCGGATCAAGGGCACCTACGTCGAGTACCCGTCACCCGGCGGCACGTCGGGCGAGATGCGCGGCTATCTCGTGCAGCCGACCGGCGAGGGTCCGTTCGGGGCCGTGCTGGTCATTCACGAGAACCGCGGCCTGAATCCCCACATCGAGGACGTCGCGCGCCGCGCCGCGGTGGCCGGCTTCCTCGCGCTCGCGCCGGACGGACTGTCGCCGGTGGGTGGCTATCCCGGCAACGACGATGACGGCCGCGTCCTGCAGCGCGAGCTCGACCCTGAGGAGCTGGATCAGGACATGATCAACAGCGCCCGCTACCTTCAGGCGCACGCGTTGTCCAATGGCCGGCTCGGGGCCACCGGCTTCTGCTGGGGCGGGGGTATGACCAACCGCCTGGCGGTGGAGCTGGGCGCCGACATGGCTGCGGGCGTGCCGTTCTACGGCGCTTCCGCCGCCACCGAGGGCGTGCCGAACATCCAGGCCGCGATGATGATCATTTACGCCGAGTCGGATCCGCGCATCAACGCGATGTGGCCGGAGTACGAGGCGGCGCTGCAGGCGAACGGCGTGGATTACGAGATGCACATGTTCCCGGGCACGCTGCACGGGTTCCACAACAACTCGACGCCCCGTTTCAACGAGGCGGCGGCGGGGCTCGCCTGGAATCGGACAGTCGGTTTCTTCCGCCGGCACCTGACGGCGTAGGACGGCGAACAGGAGAAACAGGCACAATCCAACCGAAGCGCACCTTGCGGGGAGGCTGAAGATGAGTCATCGACATCTCGCGGCGGCATGCACGGTGATCGCGCTGCTGGTGTTCTCGCCGGTCGTTGCGGCGGGGCAGGGCGCGGAAACGCCCCGGACACCCTGGGGCGCGCCGGACCTTCAGGGCGTCTGGGACTTCCGCTCCATCACGCCGATGGAGCGGCCCGACGACCTGGCGGATCAGGAGTTCCTGACGGCGGAAGAAGCGGCGCGTCTCGAACAGGAGACCCTCGACCGGAACCAGGAGCTATTGCTCCGGCCCGCGCGGCGCACGGAGGCGACCAACAGCGTGGACCAGGGTGAGGAAGGCGCGCCCGGCTTCTACAACAACCTCTGGCTGGACCGCGGCACGACGACCGTCGGCACCCGGCGCACGTCGCTCGTGGTGGACCCGCCGAACGGGAAGATGCCGGCGCTGACTCCCGAGGAAGAGCAGCGGCGAGCGGAGTACGCGGAGCTCCGCGAGGGCGTCGACACCCACGCGCCCACGCCCGGCGGCTGGATGGAGGAACTGGGCACCAACGGACTGCAATTGCGCTGCATCACCGGCTTCAACTCCGGCCCGCCGATGACGCCGGGCGGCTACAACAACAACGTCCAGGTGTTCCAGACTCCGAACTTCGTCGCGTTGCTCAACGAGATGAACCACAACGTGCGCTTCGTTCCTCTCGACGGGCGCCCGCACGTCGATCTGCCACAGTGGACGGGTGACTCCCGCGGCCACTGGGACGGTGACACGCTGGTCATCGAAACGAACAACTTCCTGCGCGAGACCAGTTTCGCGCAGGGGCGGACGGGCCCGAACCTGCAGCTCGTCGAGCGGCTCACCCGCGTGTCCGAAGACACGCTGCTGTATCGGGCGACCATCAACGACCCGACCGTCTGGACGAGCCCGTGGACCTACGAGGTCCCGATGGTCCTGAACGACCAGCCGCTCTATGAGTACGCCTGCCACGAGGGCAACTACGGGCTGGAGAACATCCTCGCGGGCGCGCGGGTCCTGGAGGCGGAGGCGGAAGGGCGGTAGGCGCCGCCAGGGCCATAACAGGCGGCCGGTAACGGGAGGCACGCCATGAATCGGCTGGCGGCCTTCGGCGGAATGGCAGGGATCCTAGCGGGCGGCGCCGTGGTCTTTGCGGCCTGGGCTGCGGATGCCACGCTCGCCGCCCAGCAGGCTGACGCGGAAGGCGCCAACGCCGTCATTCCGTGGGCCTACACGCTGAACGATCCGTCACCGGAGGACGCGCCGCCGACGCCGGACCCGGACGAGGTCCTGACCGTTCCCGGCAGCGATGTCACGTTCCGGCGCTCGGAGCTGCGCGATCTGTTCAACCCGCCCGACTGGCATCCCGACAACCATCCCCCGATGCCGCCGGTCGTGGCGCGCGGGCGCCAGCCGGATGTCCGGGCCTGCGGCTTCTGCCACCTTCCCAACGGTCAGGGGCGCCCCGAGAACTCCAGCGTGGCGGGTCAGCCGGCGGAGTACATCGTCCAGCAGATGCGGGACTACCGCAACGGCCTGCGCCGCAGCGGCGAGCCGCGCATGGGCCCGCCCAGCCTGATGGTGGAGATCGGCCTCGCCGCTACCGAAGCGGAGGCGCAGGAGGCGGCGGAGTACTTCTCGTCGTTCCCGTTCCGCCCGTGGATTCGAGTGGTCGAGACCGACACGGTTCCGGTGACCCGCGTCAGCGGCTGGATGCACGTTCCCGTGGAGGGGGGCGGCATGGAGCCGATCGGAACCCGCATCATCGAGACGCCCGAGGACGTTGCGAGGACGCAGATACGCGATTCCGAGGCGAGCTTCGTTGCCTATGTGCCGACCGGATCGGTAGCGCGAGGCGAGGCGCTCGTAACGACCGGCGATGGCGGCACGACGGTGGCGTGCGGCGTCTGCCACGGCGATGACCTGCGCGGCCTCGGCCCGGTGCCGCACCTCGCCGGCCGGTCGCCGAGCTACATCGCGCGGCAGCTCTACGACTTCCAGATCGGGGTGCGCAACGGCGCCTGGTCGGACCTGATGGACGCTGCGGTCGCGAACCTCACCGTGGCGGACATCGTCGACATCGCGGCGTACACCGCGAGCCTGGAGCCTTGAGCCCCGAAAAACCTGCTCAGCTAGCACCCTTGCTGAGGCCGCGCCGGAACTCCCGCCCGGCGCGCGGAGCAAACCGCGTGACGGTGACCTCCTATTGCGGGCGCGCGTCGTCGCGAAACGGGTTGACGACGCGCAGGTGTCCGAACGTTTGACCGTGTTGCAGGTCTTCCGTGAGGAGAACTGTCGCGCCAGCGTCGATCGCGCTCTCGACAATCAAGGCGTCCCAGTAGGACAGCGGCGCCGACCTGCTCCGTCGAACCGCGGATCGGACCAGCTCCGCTCCCAGGGGCCGAACCGTAAACGTACACAGTGCATCCACGGCCTCGACGGCGCGCAGGGCGTCGAGTGGTCTGGCCAGCTTGCGAGTCACGGTGACGTAGAACTCTCCGAGCACCTGCGTGCTCAGAACGATCTGCTCCGCCTTCTCGAGAAGGAGTTGCCGGGCCATCGCGCGCTTCCGGGGCGAGTCGTCGTCGTACGCGTAGACCAGTATGTTCGTGTCGACGAACCAGGGATCAACGCTCATGTAGCTCGTCGCGGGTCCAGGTAGCGTTCCCTCGGCCGGTGTTGGCGTCATCAGCCAGAGCAAGGAATCGACCGATTGCTTCGCGGCGCTTGGACGGCCCGCCAGCATACGACTCCAGATAGTCCCTGACTACGGCGTTCACGGAGGTGTCTTCCTCCAATGCGCGAATCCGGGCTCGCTTGAGGACTTCGTCGTCGACCGTTAGCGTCAGGTTCATGATGCCTTCGCTAAGTGGAACACGAGATCAGTGTAGCACGGATTAAGGTGCTTGTGACCCCGGTGTGGAAGCCGCTATGGCCCGTCGTAAAGCGCAGAGTCCGGAATCATGGGCGGTCTGTCAGAAACTGCTTGACACGTTTTTCCAGAGGCCCCTCCGGAACTTCCCAACCGGTGGGTAGACACGTCGTTCCAGCAGCCTGACAGCGCCGTAGCGCGACACCGCCGCGAATCGCGACGACAGGTTCATGTGAACCTCGGCGCGACCGCCACAGTCGAAGCTAAACGGTCTAAATACAGTGGTTTACACTGGAGGTATGAACACTTCCACGACGTCCGACAAGGCCCCGATTCCGTCTCCCGACGAGCTCCGCCGGAACCGCGAAGAGCGCAACCGCCTCGAGAACGAGATCGCCGAGCTCTCCGCCCGCATCGACGCCGCCATCTACGAGCTGCTGGTCCGTATCCGCCGCTTCGACGAGCTGGGAGGCTGGTCGGGCGCCACGTCCTACCCCCAGTGGCTGAGCTGGCGGGCCAACCTGGCCCCCGGCACCGCGCGGGAGTACGTGCGGGTGGCGCATGCCCTGGCCGACCTGCCGAAGACCTCCGACGCGCTGCGGCGGGGCCAGATCTCTTACTCGAAGGTGCGCGCCATCACCCGGGTCGCGACGGCGGCGACCGAGGACCGCCTGCTGCATCTCGCCCGCCAGTCGACGGCGGCCGACCTCGAGCGCATCGCCCGGGCGTGGCGGCTGTGCGACCGCCAGCAGGAGGGGCGGGAGGACGCGAAGCGGCGGCGGAACCAGGAGCTCAGCATCTATCCGGATGTCGACGGCATGTTCGTCGTCCGGGCGTTGTTGACGCCGGAGTTGGGCGCGGTGGTGCGACGGGCCATCGAGGCGGCGTCCGAGCAGCTCTACCAGGAAGCGAAGGACGCGGAGCCGAAGAACGTGGAGAAGGAATCGCCGGCCTGCCGGCGGGGGGATGCGCTGGGGCTGATTGCGGAGAGCGCGCTTGCCGCGAAGCTGGACACGGGGACGGCGGGCGACCGCTACCAGGTGGTCGTGCACGTCGACCCGGAGACATTGCGGGACGACGTTTCCGCGGAAACGTCCGGGGCGACCGACGGTCCGAGCGAGAACAACTCGGGCAAAGGGTTGGCGAGTGCCGGGCAGGCTGCCCTGGAGGAAGCGGGCGGGATCCGCGTTTCCGCGGAAACGTCCCGGCGTGTTGCCTGCGATGCCGGCAAGGTGGTGATGCGCCATGACGCCAAGGGCAATGTTCTTGATGTTGGACGCAAGACGCGGACGGTCTCCCCTGCGTTGCGCCGGGCCCAGGAGTCACGGGACCAGCACTGCCGCTTCCCCGGCTGTGAGGCGCGGCGCTGCGACGCTCATCACGTCAAGCACTGGGCGGATGGCGGTACAACGAAGCTGGACAACCTGGTTCTGCTGTGCCGCCGCCACCATCGGGCAGTCCACGAGGAGGGATTCGGCCTGACCCTTGATGCGGAAGGTCAGCCGCGGTTCACGCGGCCGGGGGGCGGCGTGTTGCCGAGGGTGCCTGCCCCTCCCGCCTGGTCGGGTGCGCCGCTGGCGCCGACGGACGCGAAGCTCGCGGAGGACGGCATCGCGGTTGACGCCAATACGTCGATTCCCAACTGGGCGGGCGAGCGGCTGGACCTGCCCTATGTGATCGGTGTCGCGTGGAGGCCGGGGGGCAGTTCGGGCGCGGAGGAGACTGCGGGGCGGTAACCCCCGCACGAACCCTCACGTAGCGATTCCGTTGTACGTTCCCTGCTGATGACGGCCACACGTTACGTTAGTGCCGCCGGCCTGCTCGCGATGGCCGCGCTGGCCTGCGGTCCGGGCTTGCCACAAGGCGTCGGGCCAGATGGCGCGGAGCGTGATCTCCTGACCCGCGCGGAGCGCACCGGCTACGAGGAGACGACGGGGTACGACGAGGTTGTCGAGTTCATCGAGCGTGCCGCGGGGCTGTCCGACGAGATTCATGCCACGAGCTTCGGTTCGACGGTCGAGGGGCGCACGCTGCCGCTGGTTGTCGTCGGTGACGTCGCCGATGCGGGGCGGGAGTCGGTTGCCGCGGCCGGCGGGATTCGAGTCTGGCTGCAGGCCAACATCCACGGCGGCGAGGTATGCGGCAAGGAAGCGCTGTTGATGCTGCTGCGGGATCTGGCGACGGGGCGCCACGCTGCCTGGCGCTCGTCCATGGTTCTGCTCATCGCTCCCATCTACAACGCCGATGGCAACGAGCGGATGGCGCTCGACAACCGGCCCTACCAGCTCGGTCCGGTCGGCGGCATGGGCACGCGGCGCAACGCGCAGGACCTCGACCTGAACCGCGATCACATGAAGCTGGCGTCGCCCGAGGCGCGGGCGCTGGTGCGCGCCTACCGCGACTACAACCCCCACGTGGTGATTGACCTGCATACGACCAACGGCACACAGCACGCCTATCACCTCACCTATGCACCGCCGCTGCATCCGAACACGCATCCCGCGATCGACGCCCTGCTGCGAAACGACTGGCTGCCCGCCGTCACGGATGCCATCCGGGCGTCCGACGGGTGGGACTTCTACCACTACGGCAACGTGCCGCGGGCTGAGGACGTCCCGCCGACCTGGCGCACGTTCGATCACCGCCCGCGGTTCAACAACAACTACGTCGGGTTGCGCAACCGGATCGCGATCATCAGCGAGGCGTACGCCTACGCGACGTTCGAAGAACGCGTCACCGCGACACTGCGTTTCGTCGAGGAATCGCTCGCCTTCGCGCACGCGCACGCCGACCGCATCGCCACGGTGATCGAGGAAGCGGACATGGAGCGCGTTGCCGGCCGGCGCCTCGCGACCCGGGCCGTCCCGCGCCGCTCGCCCGAGCCGGTGGAGATCCTGCTAGGACGGACAGAGGAGGTGCCGCACCCGCAGACCGGCGAGCCGATGCGGCGCCGCCTCGACGTCGCGGAGCCGACGCCGATGGACGAATACGTCGCCTTCGAGGCGGCGGAGGACGGCGTGGAGATAGCGCCGGAGTCCTACTACGTGCCGGCCCAACTGACGGCGGTAGTCGACCTGCTCACCGCCCATGGCATCGAGGGCCTCCCACTGGATGCGGACGCAACGCTCAGCCTGGAGCAGTTCGTCACTAGCCGCACGTCACTTGCTGAGCGGCCATTCGAGGGGCACCGTCTGCGCACGGTCGAAGGCGTCTGGACCACGGTGGAGCGAGCCCTCCCGGCGGGCACACTGTACGTCCCTGTTACGCCGGCAACCGGCCGCCTGGTGTTCGCGCTGCTCGAGCCCCGCTCCGACGATGGAGTCGTCGCCTGGAACCTGCTGGACGACTACATCGAGGCAGGCGCGGTCTATCCGATCCTGCGGGCGCCGGCCGTGGAGACGCCGGAGCCTTGAGCCAGCGCGATCGATATGATCGAAACGATGCCAGCCAAGTTGGGAGAAGACGCGCCCGAGGCCAGCAAGTACCGCACGAGGCCGCACGCGCTCGGCATGCGCCCCGGCTTCGACCCGACCCGACTCAACCAGTTGGTTGATGAGCTCGAAACGGACGTCTACCTCGAGCGGAAGGGCCCGCTGAAGCGAGAGGACGCGCCGCAGCCGTAGCCTACTGCGCGGCCTCCACCCAGTCCGCGAACTGCGACCACGGCCCCGGCACCCCGTGAATGGGGACGATGGTCTCGACGTCGAGCCCCAGGCGCTGCACGTTGCGGTACAGGGTTCGGGCGCTGGCGTTGGGACTGGCGGGCAGCGACCCGCCGGGACCGGGCGGCGTGAAGAGGTCGGCCTGCACGAGGATCTTCTCGTGGGGCAGGTAGGCGATCAGCATGCCGGCGGCATGGGCCAGCCCCTGGACGTGGTGGATCTCGACGAGGCGCGTCGTGTCGCCGAGGATGTACTTCTCCCGTAGCGTCTCGAAGATGTAGCCCTCCGACCACTCCTCCGGCGGGAACAGCGAGAAGCGGTCCGGCTCGAGCAGCCAGGGTCGCGCCCGCAGGACCTCCTGGTAGTAGGGGCGGTTCCCCTCGTGGGTGACGACCGTCGCGCCCTCGTGCACGTAGGCGCGCATGCCGCCCAGGTGGTCCCAGTGATGGTGCGTCGTCACGATCCAGCGGATCGGCTTGCCGGGGATGCGCCGCATGATCTCGTCGATCACGGCGAGTGAGCGCGCCTCGTTCAGCGGCGCCTCGATGACGGCGACCTCGTCCTCGAACTCGACGGCCACGCTGTGGTGCGATCCGCCGGCCATCAGCCACACGCCGTCGGCCACCTCTTCCGCCTCCACGCGCATGGGGGGCGCCGGGGCGTTCCGCGCCGAGTCGGGGACGTCCAGTGCGGCATCGGCCACGTTCACCTCGACGTCGTCGATGGTCGACAGTTGGAAAGTGTGATCGCCGCCGCTGACGTTCGGCTCGTGGGCGCCGTCGTCGAAGTCCTGGTGCTGGTGCCAGTTCATCGGAAACATCATGCCCCCGCCCACGTCCTGATAGTTGGTGTAGACGGTCTCGTAGTACATGTCGCCGACGACCGGGTTGGGCATCCAGGTCTGCACGCGCTGAACGATGTTGTCCTCGGTGATGGTGCCGTTGATCCGGTACTTGTCGAGGGCGACGAACGAGACGACGGTCACCCGTCCGCCGTATTCGTTCCGCTCTACCGCAATCACGTCGTCAGCGGCCATCGCGCCCTTCAGAAAGCCGTGCGGCGTCAGGTAGATCTCCAGCCGACGGCGCTCCGCATCCTGTGGCCTCGGGACCACGCGATCGATTTGCCGGTTCCACGCAAACTCGCCCCGGACCATCCAATTCCGGATCCGGTCCCCGACGATCGGTGCGCCGCCGCCGCCCCGGGCGGGGTAGTTCCCCTGCCGGATGACCATCTCCTCGGTGGACGACTCCGTCTCGAAGTCGATGGTGCGTTCGTACTCCGCCAGCTCGAAGCGCGGCCAGTCCTCGGCCGGGGCGAAGTTCTGGCCCGCGGCGCCGACCCAGCCGCTCCCGGAGTACCGGATGGACATCATGTCGTCGACGCCCATCGTCTCGGCGGCGGCCTGTAGCATTGCCTGCGCGTCCTGCGCCGCCGCTGGCCCCGCCGCCAATCCCGACGCCAAGAGTGCAACCGCAATCAACAGTCCGACTCGCTTGGCCATGGCTACCTCCAGATTCCCCAGACTAGTCTTCCTGGGGTCGAAAAACCACCGAAATCGTTGCCAGCGAGCACGGCGTCCGGCAACTCAGCCGGCCAACGATGATCGTCACGTTCACGGCGAGCGCTCACCGGTTTCGTCGGCCGGCGACGGCCCGGGCGGACGCTGCTCGGCGTTCGCCTCGTCGGCGGATGCTTGGGCCGAGGCCGGACGTCGCGCGCGGCGGGACGGCATGCGCCCTGCCTGCTGCAGCGCGCGCCGCAGGATGAAATCGATCTGGCCGTTGACGCTGCGCAGCTCGTCCGACGCCCAGCGCTGCAGGGCGTCGAGCACGTCCGGATCCGTGCGCAGCAGGAACGGTTTGCGTGGGGCCATCCGCTAGTTCCGAGAAAGCCCGACGGCGCCGATGGCCGCCGGGCCTTCGCTGGTCGATGCGTTACTGGTGCAGGGTACCCGTGTTGACCACCGGCTGCGTCCCGCGGTCGCCGCACAGCACGACCAGCAGGTTGCTCACCATGGCGGCCTTCCGCTCCTCGTCGAGTTCGACGATCTCGCGGCTGGAGAGGCTGTCGAGCGCCATCTGCACCATGCTGACCGCGCCCTCGACGATTTGCGTGCGCGCCGCGATGATGGCGCCCGCCTGCTGGCGCTGCAGCATCGCGGCGGCGATCTCCGGCGCATAGGCGAGATGCGTGATGCGCGCCTCGAGCACCTCGACTCCTGCCTTGTGGAGCCGCCCCTGGATCTCCGTCTGCAACTGTCCGGCGATCTCCTCCGTATTGCCCCGCAGCGAGAGCTGGCCTTCCTTCTGCGTGTCGTACGGGTACTGCGTCGCGAGGTTCCGGACCGCGGACTCGCTCTGCACGTGCACGTAGTTCACGTAGTCGTCCACCTCGAACGTGGCTTCGGCGGTGTCGACCACCTTCCAGACCACCACGGCGGCGATCTCGATCGGGTTGCCCTCCGTGTCGTTCACCTTCGAGCGCCCCGTCTCGAAGTTGCGGACCCGCAGCGAGATGCGCCGCTTCGTGTAGAACGGGTTAGCCCAGCGCAGACCCTGGTCCTTCGCCGTGCCGACGTAGCGTCCGAAGAACTGCACCACGCGCCCTTCGTTCGGGTTGACCACGAAAACGCCCAGCATGAGGAAGATGAGGAGTGGAGCCAGCACGATGCAGGCCACGCCGAGCGGCGTCATGCCTGCCTGGATGAGGCTGAGCACGAGCACCGTGATGTCGAGCGCGAACAGGACGATCAGCGCGATGAGAACGACCAGGCCCGACTGGGCAGCGAACGGTTTCTCCTTGATCACCGATGCACCTCCTGGGTGGATTTCATAACAATATCATAGTGATATCATTCTGCGCAACCCGCCCCCGCATGGGCGAAACCGGTCCCGCACGTACGTACCCGCCCCCCGCACATACGGAGGGGGACACGTTTCCAGGTGCTGTGATAGTTTTCTGCTACCTACCCACTCTCCGCCCTACCTCCAACGCAAGCGGAAATGAGCGAATCGCAGGAACCGACCTCGAATCCCCGTCTGCGCTACGCCGTCGACGAATTGCCGTCGCTGGGGCTCACGCTCGGACTCAGCCTGCAGGTCGTGACGCTCGTCCTGACCGGCATCATCATCACGCCGATCATCGTGCTCAACGCCGCGAACTATCCGGCGGGAGTGGAGTGGACGGTGTTTGCGGCGCTGGTGGTCAGCGGCCTCGCGACGATCCTGCAGGCCCGGCCGGCGGGGCCGATCGGCGCCGGGTATCCCCTCTACATGGGGACGTCCGCCGCGTTCATCGGGGTCTCGGCGGCGGCCATCATTGCCGGCGGCCTGCCCCTGCTGGCGACGCTCGTGGCCGCCTCCGCGCTGGTGCAGTTCTTCTTCTCCGCACGCCTGTCGCTCTTTCGCAGGCTGATAACCCCCACCGTCGGCGGCACGGTGATCATGCTGCTCGCCGTCAATGTCTTTCCCATTACGACCGACCTGCTGGCGGGCGTTCCCCCCGGGGTCGACTCCCTCCACCTGGGCATACCGCTGGTTGCCCTCGTAACGTTCGTGACGATCACGCTGGTCTCGCTCTATGCGAGCGGCGCAACACGCCTGTGGGCGCCGCTCATCGGCATCGTCATTGGCACCACCCTCGCGGGCCTGCTCGGCATGCTGAACTGGACGCCGGTCCTCGAAGCGGCCTGGTTCGGACTGCCCCGGGCCGGCTGGCCGGGTATGGATCTGTCGTTCGACGCCCGGTTCTGGACTCTCCTCATCCCCTTCATCATCGTCACGATCATCGGGGCGCTGGAGACCTACGGCGACGCCATCGCCATCCAGCGCGTATCCCACCGCACCCTGGTGCCGGTGGACTTCAAGGTCGTTCAGCGCGCGCTGAACGCGGACGGGGTCGGCAACCTGCTCTCCGGCCTTGCCGGCACGGTTCCGAACACGACCTATTCCAGCAGCATCTCCATTGCCGACCTGACCGGCGTCGCGGCGCGGCGGGTCGCCCTCTTCGGCGGGATCATCATCGTCCTGGCCGGGTTCGTTCCGCTGTTGCCGGCGCTGCTGCAGATGGTGCCGGATGCGGTCGCCGGCGCGTACATCTTCATCTTCATCGTGCTGCTGTTCCGCCAGGGCATGCGAATGGTCACGGCGGGCGGGTTCGACTACGAGAAGGGGCTCATCGTCTGCATCTCGTTCTGGGTGGGTCTGGGCTTCCAGTACGGGGTCATCTTTCCCGACCATCTGCCGGAATGGTCGCGGGGCATCCTCGACAACGGCATGGCGAGCGGCGGAATCGTCGCCATGACTCTCACGCTGTTGACGTCGTTTCGGCGTCGCGCCCGGGCGGTCGTACTGGAACCCAGCGTGCGGTCGGTCTCGAAGTTGCGCGCCGCCCTGGACGTTGCCGCGGAACGCGCGGGCTGGGACGAGACGGCCACGAACCGCCTGGAGCTGGCGGGGGAGGAGGCCTTCCTGTATCTGCTCGAACGGCAGGACGAATCCGCGCCCCAGCCCGTCCGGGTCGCGGCCCGGCCGGTGGAAGACGTGCTCGAGATCGAGTTCGTCAGCGGTCCCGACAGCGCCAACCTGGAACTCCGGCTGAGTGAACTGAAGGAGGATCGCGTGGTGCTCGAGGAGGTTGGGGCGCGCCTGCTCCGGCACGTGGCGAAAGACGTACGACACGAACAGTTCTACGATCTGGACGTGCTGACAGTGACCGTGGACACCCGTCCGTTGGTCTGAAGGGGAGATCGACCGATGGCAACCAGCAGCGCCGAAGAACGGCGAGACGTTCGCTACGAGCCCGACGAGACGCCGCCCGGCGTGCTCTCGCTCGGGCTCGCGGCGCAGTACGCGATGGTCGCCGTCCCGAGCATCGTGCTGAGCCCGACCATCCTGATCACGATGGCGGGCGGCAGCGATGCCTATCTCTCCTGGGCGGTCTTCGCGGCGCTGGTCATCAGCGGGATCACGACCGCCATCCAGGCCCTGGGCCTCGGGCGCGTCGGCGCCCGCTACGTGATTCTGATGGGCAGCAGCAGCGCCTTTCTCGCCGTCTGCATCTCGGCGCTGGAGCAGGGCGGTCCCGGACTGCTGGCGACGCTGATCATCGTGTCGTCGATGGTCCAGTTCGCCCTCGCGGCGCGGCTGTCGGCGCTGCGGCGGATCTTCACGCCCACGGTAGCCGGCACCGTCATCATGCTGATCCCGGTGACGTTGGCGCCGGTCTTCCTGGGCAAGCTCGTCGACGTGCCGGAGGGAGCCTCGCCCCTGGCGGCGCCGGTCACGGCGGGCGTGACGCTGCTCTGTACGGTCGTGGCCGCGCTCCGGGCGCGCGGCGCGTGGCGGCTGTGGGGGCCGATTCTCGCCATCATCGTGGGCAGCGCGACGGGCGGATTCGCTTTCGGGATCTACGATACGCAGCGCGTGCTCGAGGCGGCCTGGATCGGCTTGCCGGAGCTTGCCTATCCCGGCCTCGATCTCGGGTTCGGGCCGGCGTTCTGGGCGCTTCTGCCGGCGTTCGTAATGGTGACGCTGGTGGGGGCCATGGACACGCTCGGCGACGCCATCGCCACCCAGCGCGTATCGTGGCGCAAGCCGCGCGCCGTCGATTTTCGTTCGATCCAGGGCGCCATGACGGCCGACGGGGTCGGCAACCTGCTGTCCGGTCTCGCAGGCACGCTGCCGAACACGACGTACGCCACGGGCATCTCCCTCGTGGAACTCACCGGCGTGGCGGCCCGGTCCGTGGGCGCCTGCATCGGGGTCGTCTTCGTCGTGATGGCGTTCGTGCCGAAGTTCATGGCTCTCGTCATCGCGATTCCCGGGCCGGTGGTCGCCGCCTATTTCATCCTCATCGTGGCGCTGCTGTTCGTCTTCGGCATCCAGATCCTCCAGCACGATGGCCTCGACGGCCGGAAGGGTCTCATCGTCGGTCTGGCCTTCTGGATCGGCGTTGCGTTTCAGCTCGACTGGATCTTTCCCGAGTTCTTCCAGGGCCAATGGAGCGATCTGCTCGCCAACGCCGTGACCGTCGGCGGGACGACGGTAATCGCGTTGACGCTGTTCCAGGAGTTCACGGGAGCGCGCCGCCAGCGCCTGCGGGTCGACCTGAGCCCTGAGGCGTTTCCGAAGCTCGACACGTTCCTCGCGAAGCTCGGCGCGCGGCGCGGCTGGGACGAGGAAATGGTCGAGCGGGTCCGCGCGGTGGGCGAGGAGACGCTCCTGCTGTTGAGCGGGAAGGACGCGGAACGCCCGCCCGGAGGCGACCGGCGCATGCTGCTGATCGCCCGCGGCGAGGGGGATGCCGCCGTGCTGGAGTTCATCGCCGCCACTGACGAGACAAACCTGGAGGACCAGATGGCGGTCCTCAGCGAGCGCGCCGTGAGCGGCCTGGTGGAGCAGGAAGTGTCCCTGCGTCTGCTGCGGCACTACGCCTCGTCGGTGCGCCACAGCCAGTTCCACGACACCGACGTCATCACGGTGCGCGTGGAGTCCGCGCAGCCGTGACAAGCCGTCCGAAACCTGCTTGATCTCGCGCTTGGGCGTGATAGGTTGGCGGCGAGGCCCTCATGACTGAAGAACACACGAGCCCGCCGCCGGCGCCCGCATATCCGCTCAGGTTGGAGATCGACTATCCGGAAGGTGGCCTGAGCCGTCTCACCACGGCGTTCCGCTTAGTGCTGGTGATTCCCATCGCCGCGGTTACCACGCTGCTGACGGGGGGCGCGGCTCAACCGACCGAGATCGACAGCGGGGCGGACGGCTGGTCGGCAGTGGTCTACGCGGGCGGCGTCGTATTCCTGCCGGCGCTGCTCATGATTCTGTTCCGGCGCAAGTACCCCCGCTGGTGGTTCGACTGGAATCTCGAACTCATGCGTTTCTCGACTCGTGTCGCCGTCTACCTGTTTCTGCTCCGCGACGAGTACCCCTCCACGGACGACCAGCAGGCCGTTCATCTGGACATCGACTATCCGGACGCCGCGCGCGACCTCAACCGGTGGCTGCCGTTGATCAAGTGGCTGCTCGCGATTCCCCACTTCCTGCTGCTGGCCTTGCTCTCAGTCTTCGGCCTGGTGGTGACCGTGATCGCCTGGTTCGCCATCCTCATCACCGGCCGCTATCCGCGGGGGCTCTTCGGCTTTGTTGTCGGTGTGACGCGCTGGTCGCTGCGGGTGCAGGCGTACATGCTCCTGCTGGTAACCGACCGCTACCCCCCGTTCCGTCTCGACCCGTAGCTGCTAGGGCTCGGCGAGCCGGAAGGCGCCGTTCCCGGGTGGAGAATCTGCCGGATGCGGACGCCAGTCATGGAGAGTATGATGGCCCGTGAAGCGAAGCGACGGATCGTGAGGAGGACACCATGAGCGGCAAACAACCGAGCCAGCGGCTGAGCGCGCAGCCCAGCGAGCGGCCCAGCCGGCGGCGGTTTCTCACGAAGGGCGCGGCGGCGGCCGGCCTGGTTGCCACGGCCCCGGCCCTGGAGTTCGCCGGCGGTTCGTCCGCGGCGGCGGCGCAGGTCCCGGTGATCGCCGACAACAACGACATCGAGAGCGTGCTCTACGGTCGGCGCTCGCGCTTCGTCACCACCACCCGCGAGATCGAGGGGCGGAGCCACAGCCAGACCCCCCGCATCCGGCCCAACCCGCAGCGGCCCAGCGCGCGCACGCCGCTGGCCGAGCTGACCGGAACCATCACGCCGACGTCGCTCCACTTCACGACGCAGCACTACTACGGCATCCCGGACATCAATCCGGCCGAGCACACGCTGATGGTCGAGGGGATGGTCGACCGGCCGCTCGTGTTCACGATGGCCGAGCTGCACCGTATGCCGTTCGTCACGCGCATCCACTTCCTGGAGTGTGTTGGCAACCGGCCGAACCCCCGCGGCGAGACCGTGACCGCGACACACGGCCGCATGGGGTGCAGCGAGTGGACCGGGGTGCCGCTGTCGGTCCTGCTCGACGCGGTCGGCGTGCGGAACGGCGCGTCGTGGATCATCGCGGAGGCGGTCGACGGCGGGAAGCACACCAAGAGCGTGCCCCTCGCCAAGGCGCTCGACGACGTCCTCGTCGCCTACGGCCAGAACGGCGAGCCGGTGCGGCCCGACCACGGCTACCCGCTGCGGCTCCTCGTGCCGGGGTTCGAGGGCATCTACAACGTCAAGTGGCTGAAGCGCATCAAGGTGGTCGACCAGCCCTACCTGTCGTTCCAGGAGCATTCGCGCTTCCTGACCCCGGATCCGAAGACGCAGCGGGACAGCTACGACTTCGGGCCCAACTCGGTCATCACGCACCCGTCGGGCGGTAACGAACTGCCCGCGCACGGCGCCTACGCCATCAGCGGGCTGGCGTGGTCGGGCAGCGGCAAGGTCACCCGCGTCGACGTCTCGACCGACGGCGGCGCGACCTATCAGGAGGCAGAGCTGGTCGGCCCGGTCCACTCGAAGGCCCACACCCGCTTCTGCCTGCCGTGGCGCTGGAACGGCGAGGAAACGGTGTTGCAGTCGCGGTGCCTCGACGAGCGGGACCAGCTTCAGCCGACCGAAGCCGAGTACGCGCGCTACTGGGGTCTCACGCGGGGACAGCTCTACGGGACCATCCAGAGCCAGCTCGGCCACTGCAACTGGATTCAGCCGTGGAAGGTAGGTTCCGATGGCAAGGTCACGAACGGGCTGGAGCCGACCGACGTCGTCGTCGACGTCCACGCGTAGCGGCCTGCACGGGGCGTGCCCGCCCGTCGCCGGCCCACGCGTCGCGAGCCTGCGCATCGTGAACGCGCTTGTCGCGGGGGCTGTCATGGCGGCCGTCCTGTTCGGCGGCGCGGCTCACGCCCAGCAGGAGGGACCCCTCGCCGGGCTCGGCCGTCCTCCCAGCGCGGGCGAGATGCGCGACGTCATCGTCGGGCCGGACGGCGCCGACCTCCCCGAGGGGAGCGGCAACGCGGCCGAGGGCGCGATGGTCTTCGCGCGCCGGGGCTGCTCGACCTGCCACGGCCCGACGGCTGAGGAGGGCCCCTCCATCCCCCTCGTGGGCGGCGACGTCACCACCCGCACCAACTACTGGCCGATCCTGCACTGGCCGTTCGCACCCAGTATCTGGGACTACATCCGCCGCGTCATGCCCTACGACCGGCCGGGCATCCTCACCGACGACGAAACCTACGCGGTGACCGCGTACCTACTCTTCCGCAACGGGATCATCTCGGAGGAAACCATCCTGGATGCGCAGACCCTGCCGCAAGTCCGGATGCCGCGCCGGGACGACTACGTGATGCCCGGCACGTGGACGCCGGAGACGCGGCGGGGATTCCAGATCGAACCGGATCGGTAATTCGCTCGTGTTGTCCGCCGGAGCCGGGAGGCTCTGCATATCAGCGTAGTAGTTGCTGTATTTCATGTAATTCAGCGATAATGGCGCGGATATGTACCGCCGCGTCCTGGATCTGCGGACCCTCGTCAAGGACCGCTCCGTCTTCCTGCTCGGCCCCCGCCAGACCGGCAAGAGCACGCTCGTCCGCCGGACGTTCCCCGAGGCGGCGTTCTACGACCTGCTCGAAGCCGACACGTTCCGGCAACTGAACAGCCGTCCCGAACTTCTGCGGCAGACGTTGGACCCACGCCGCGAGATCGTGGTCGTCGACGAGATCCAGAAATGCCCGTCGCTCCTGGACGAGATTCATCTGCTGATCGAGCGGAACCGGTCGCTCCGATTCGTGCTGACCGGCAGCAGCGCGCGCAAGCTCAAGCGGGGCGGCGCCAACCTGCTCGCGGGCCGTGCGCGCGTGGCGCGGCTGCACCCGCTGGTGTCGCCGGAGGTCAGTGACGACCGACTGCTGGATCGCGTGAACCGAGGCGGCCTGCCGGGGTTTCTCGACGCGCCCGCGTGGCGGGACGATCTCCGGGCGTACGTCGGGACGTACCTGAGGGAGGAAGTGCAGGCCGAAGGGCTCACTCGCTCGATCGGCAACTTCGGCCGCTTTCTCGACGTGGCGGGCCTGACCAACGGGGAGCAGGTCAATTTCGCGAACGTCGCCTCGGATGCGGGTCTCGCCCCAAGCACCGTGCGCGAGCACTATCGGATTCTCGAGGACACCCTCGTCGGCGAGCAGCTTCCCGCGTTTCGCGGCACCCGCACCCGGAAGCCAGTGGCGACGGCCAAGTTCTACTTCTTTGACGTCGGAGTCGCCAACACCCTGCGCCGCACCGGCGTCATCGAGCCGGGATCCGACGCGTATGGCCGCGCGCTGGAGCATCTCGTGTTTCTGGAGGTGCGAAGCTGGCTCGACTATCGTGGCCGCGATGACCCGCTGACCTATTGGCGCAGCCGGTCGCAGTTCGAGGTCGACCTTGTCATCGGCGATGCGGTCGCCATCGAGGTCAAGGCCAAGTCACGGGTCTCGGTCCGCGACTACAAAGGTCTGCTCGCTCTGGCCGAGGAGGTTCCTCTCGATCGGAAACTGGTGGTCTGCCACGAGCTCCGTCGCCGTCGGGACGACCACGGCGTCGAGATTGTGCCCGTACAGCGGTTCCTGCAGGAGTTGTGGGACGGCACCATCCTCGGGTGACGCGTGGCGCACCGGTTCCTGCTCGACACCGTGGCGCTGCTCACTCGCTGAGCGGGCTTGAGACCTGCTCGAGAAGCGCCTGTAGCCTCGGCAGCGCCTGCCGGTCCTTCTCCCTGTCAGCGGCTTGCTTCGAACGGATGATGTCGGCCAGCGACGCCACGGAAATGGAGAGGCCCCTGGCCGGCTCCATCGTCACCGCGTCTCTCTTCAGGTCCTCGTAGCCGGTCGTTCCGGCCGGGATAAACGCGACGTCCAACGCTCCCGCTCTCGTGGTCAGGCTGAGGAGAGCGTCCGGCCCTGATTTGCGCAGGAATCCCGCCGAGCAGTCGAAGGGGAGACCTTCCGGGACGCCGTCGGCGCGAATGCGCGCTTCGAGCGCCCGCAGGGCAGCGGCAAGCCGTTCCAGGTTGTCGGGATCGTACGCTGGCGCGATGTCGATATCGACGGTCACCCCCACGTCGCCGTGCAGGACCGCCGCCATCCCGCCGATCAGGACGAACCGGACGTCGGCATCGTGCAGTACCGCCAGCACCGCGGCCGGGTCGAACGTCGGTTTACCCACGGCTTCGCTCGCGCAACTGCTGGCGCCCGTGCAGGACGAACCGCGCTGCCCGGGTAGCGTCGGCCAGGCGTTGGGCGGGGGTCCGGCGGAGAGTCTGCGAGAATAGCGAAACGGTTTCGGGGTCGGGTTCGCCGAGACTCACTCGGGGTTCGAAACCCGCGGCGCGCACAAGCCGCTCGACCATGTCGGTGGACGGGGTACGGGCGCCAGACTCAATGCGGGCGATTGTCGACTGCGGCACTCCGGCCCGGCGGCCCAGTTCCGCCTGCGTCAAACCGGCACGCTTGCGCGCCTCCCGGACGAGATTGCGAAGGATCACCTGCCAAGCATATAGCCGATTGGCTATCCGGGGTGCAACTGGGAACTGGCGACCGCCGCAGGGGCGACATCGAATCGATCACAAGTCACGCCAGGCTTCCTCATCCTCCGGCGACACCCATTCGCTCATGGTTGCTGAGAGGCCCCGCAGGTACGCGTCCTGATCTGTCGCAACCTTCCGCACGATCAGGTGATCGCCCTCGATCTCAAAGGCGACGACGTCTCCTTCGCGCAGACCAGCGCCAACTCGAATGCGTTTGGGAATCGTCGTCTGGCCGCGTGCCGTAATCCTCGCTATCTCCATGTCTCTGATGCTATCGAGAATTCTGTCTTGTTGTTTGTGCACGTATTTCTGTACGTCTCCAGTCTGAAGGCCCTTGACGGGAGATGGGAGCACTGGCGTCCGGATTACCGCTGTAGTACTTTGCCGCGCGTGGCCACCCTCACGATTCGCATCGACGACAGACTGGACGAGGAATTGCGCAACGTGGCGGCACAAACCGGCGCCGGCAAGAGCGCCTTCGTTCGGGAAGCCGTTCGGCGCCACCTCGCGATCACGCGAGTCGGACAACTGCGGCGTCGTGTCGGGCCGTTCGCTGAAGCCCACGGCTGGTTGACCGACGAAGACGTGTTCAACGAGGTCTCGTGAGGACACTGCTGGACACGAATGTCCAGGTCGCCGCCTCCGCGAACCGCAGGTTCTGTCTTGACATCCTCCAGTTGGTGCTTGAGGAGCACCATCTGCTCATCGAGGCCGCCGAAGGCGTGAGTGATACGCTGACACCGCTGTAGGAGCCGATCGTGATCACCCTGGTCGAAGCGCTGAACTATCGCAGCTTGAGGTACGTCGCGCGGCCCCTGTCGCCGTTTCACGTCTTGGTTGGTCCGAACGCCTCGGGCAAGACGACCTTCTTGGACGTCATCGGCTTTCTTGGCGACGTCGTGTCGAATGGCCTGGAGAATGCGTTGGCGGACCGCGCTCCGGACCCTCGTGATCTGCTGTTTCGCCGCCAGGGGACTCGCCTCGAACTAGCGGTGGAAGCCGCGGTGCCGGATCAACTTCGCCAACTGGCACTGAACCCGAGTCTGGACACGGTTCGGTATCAAGTCACCATCGGCTTCGACGACACGGACCGCCAGTTTGAGTTCAAGGCTGAAACGCTCGTGCTCAGGAAGAAGGCGGAGGTGTCCAAGCCGCCGCAGCGTGAGTTGTTTCCAGAGCTTCCACCCTCATTGCCGGTGTCCTTGCAGGTTGGCATCCGGCAGCGTGACAACAAGGTGCTGATCAACAAGGTTTTCGGTGGGAACGACAACTTCTACAACGAGACCAAGCGGTCGGACCGAAGCTGGGCGCCGTCGTTCAGGCTCGGCCCAATGAGGTCGGCGCTCGGCAACCTCCCGGCGGATGAAGCATCCTTTCCCATCGCGACGTGGTTTCGCCAGTACCTCGGTTCCGGGATCCAGCGATTCATGCTCAACAGCCGAGAGATCAGACAGCCCAGTCCACCGACGCGCGTCGCGGGCTTCCTTCCGGATGGATCGAATCTCTCGTGGGTCGTGGCCCGGCTTCGGGAAAACGATCCGGACCGGCACCAGGCCTGGATAAGGCACCTGCGCACAGCGCTTCCCGACCTGATAGACATCAAGACCATAGAACGTCCAGAGGACCGCCACTGCTACATGACCTACGAATATGCAGGCGGTTTGAGCGTTCCGTCGTGGCTTGTCTCCGACGGTACCCTCAGACTGACGGCCCTCACGCTCCCGGCGTACCTCGCTGATCTCCGAGGCGTCTACCTGATAGAGGAGCCGGAGAACGGGATTCACCCCGGAGCGGTGGCGGCCGTCTACGATTCGCTGCGCTCTGTATACGCCGCCCAAGTACTGTTGGCGACGCACTCGCCCGTCGTGTTAAGCGTTGCGAGTACCGCCGACGTACTGTGTTTCGCGAAGGATGAGAACGGTGCTACCGACATCGTTCTCGGTTCTGAACACCCCAGGCTCCGCGGGTGGCAGGAGGATGCGGATCTTGGCACCCTGCTTGCATCCGGAGTGTTGGGGTGACGAGGAGGGATTTGGTCGTTCTTGTGGCTGACAAGGACATGGAACATGCGCTGAAGGGACTCTTTGCGAGACCGCAGTCGATGAGCATCCGGCCTGTTGTCTACGACACGTTCGTTCATCCGCAGCACGATCCGGCGTGCGCGAGGCGGGGAGTGTCGTTCCTGGCCCGCATGTCCACGCAGTACGATCACGGCTTGTTGCTTTTCGATCATGAGGGCAGCGGGCGTGAGGCGACCCCCAGCGACGAGCTCCAGCGAGAGATCGATGGACACCTTGCGACCTCAGCCTGGGGGGAACGGGCCAAAGCCGTTGTTGTGGACCCGGAACTTGAAGCATGGGTGTGGAGCCCGTCCCCGCACGTGGACGACGTGGCAGGATGGACGGGACGGGCGCCTTCGCTGCGCGAGTGGCTGGTGACCGAAGGCTGGTTGCGGGAAGGAGCGCCGAAGCCCGCGCGTCCGAAAGCCGCGTTCCATTCAGCGTTGCGCGCGGCAGGCGTCGCTCGTAGCGCATCTCTGTACCAGCAGATTGCCGAAAGGGTATCCCTTAGACGTTGCGAAGACCGTTCGTTCAGGAGGCTCCAGCGCACCCTGCAAGAGTGGTTTCCCGCCGACCCGGTATGACCGCGGACTACTCGTGACGTAGCGCGACCACCGGATCGAGCCGCGCCGCGCGTCGCGCGGGCCGGACGCACGCCGCCACCGACACGCCGCCCAGAAGGACGGCGACGGCCGCCTGGGTGATCGGATCGGTGGGCGCGGTGTCGACGAGCCAGCTCTCCAGCAGCCGGCCGACGGTCAGCGCGCCCCAGATGCCGGCGGCGAGTCCGATGCCCAGGGGGGCGAGGCCGCGGCGCAACACCATCCAGCCCACCTGACCGGTGCGGGCGCCGAGCGCCATTCGCACGCCGATCTCCTGCGTGCGCTGCGTCACGGCGCAGGCGGACACGCCGTACAGGCCGACGGCCGACAGGATCAGCGCGATCAATGCGAACGCGGCGAGCAGCGAACCTATAAGGCGTGGCAGAAACAGCGTGTTCCCGAGCACGGTGGTTAACGTGTAGACACGAACTGCTATGTTCGCGTCGAGATCGCGCACCGCGCCGATCGCCGCGGCGGTCTGCCGCTCGTCACCCCCGAGAATCTGCGTGAAGGGGAGCGGTTCCGCACGGTAGGGAGATAGGCGACCGGGATGGCCGGCGCCGCGCCGAAGCTCTGCCGCACCGTCGGCGAAATGCCGATGATCGTTAGCCACGGGGCATCCTCCGCCGCCCCGGCGCGCGGTGTCAGGCGGATTCGCTGGCCGAGCGGATCCTCGTCCTCGAAGAACGTATCGGCTAGGAGGCGGTTGACGATGGCCGTCTCGTTGCCGGCGGTTCCGTCGCGGTCGTTGAACGTGCGTCCACGTAGAAATCCCAGGTTCAGCTTCTCGAAGTAGGCGTCGGAGACGGTGACGACGCCCGCCCTCGGCGGAGGGGCATCGCCGGCGACGGGGCGCCCGTCGATCTCGAGCTCGCGGCGCGGCGCGGGCAGGAACGGCGGCCGGCTGGCCCGGGCGGCGGTCAGGGCGGGCGCGGTCAACGCGATCCGCTCGTCGAGGGTTCGGAAGAAGGCGAGGCGTTGCTCCGCCGACGGGTAGCGCGATTCCGGCAGGGTGAGCTGAATCGCGGACATGCCGGCGGGGTCGATGATGCGGTCCGCGTAGGCGAGGGTCAGCAGACTGCGCGCCATCAGCCCGCCGCCGGCCAGCAGCACCAGGGTGAGAGCCACCTCGACGGTCACCAGCCACGCCATCCAGCGGCGCGCCGGACCCCCGCCGCCCGGACTGCGCACCCCGCTGGTCGAGACATCCCGGACGTTGGCGCTCGACGCGTGGAGGGCGGGCGCGAGCCCGAACACCGGCACGGTCGCCAGACAGGCCAGGGTCAGGAACGCCAACACGCGGCCGTCGACCGGGAAATCGATCCAGAAGGGAGCATCCAGCGGCTCGACGCCCATCGAGAGCAGTTGGGCCGCGAGCGCGGCGAACGCGAGACCGAGCACGCCTGCGAGTCCGGCGAGGACGCCGTTCTCGACGAGCAGTTGGCGCACGATGCGTCCCCGCGTCGCGCCCAGCGAAGCCCGCATGCCGACCTCGCGCGAACGGCGGGCGGCCCGTGCGAGCAGCAGGTTGGCGGCGTTGGCGCACGCAATCAGCAGAACGAGCACGGCCGCCGCCAGCACCGCGTTCAACGCCCCCTGAAACTGCGGGTGGAAGTACTCGTGGAAGGGGGCGACGTGCGCCCGCAGTCCGGCGTTCGTGTCGGGATACGTCCCGACCAGGCCGGCCGTGACCGCATCGAGATCCGCCTGGGCCTGGTCGAGGCTTACGCCGTCCGCGAGGCGGCCGACGACACTGAAGGCCCGCTGGTCGCGCTCCTGCTCCGCGAGGCCGGGGGTGAGCGACAGCGGCTGCCACAGTTCCGCCCAGAACGGAAACTGGAAGCCCTCGGGCATCACGCCGATGACGGTCGAGGCGACATCGTTGACCCGGATGACGCGGCCGAGGACGTCCGGATCCGCGCCGTAGCGGGTCGTCCAGATGCCGTGTCCCAGCAGCACGACGGGCGGCGCGCCCGGACGGTCGTCGTCCGGCCGGAAGTCGCGGCCCAGCACTGGCGGGGCGCCGAGGAGGCCGAACGTGTTCGCGGTCACGCGCGCCCCGTAGAACTGTTGCGTGCCCAATCCCGGGTCGGAGACGTTCAGTGGCGGCTGGCTGTACGCTGCGATGTCCCGGAAGTTCTCGGCCGCATCGCGCCAGTCCCGGTAGTCGAGGTAGGAGACCGCCTGATCGGCCCCGGTCTCGTCGCGCATCGCCAGCGCCATGACGCTCCGCTGGTCGTCGACCGGAAGCCTCCGGAGCAGCAGGCCGTTGTAGGCGGTGAACGCGGCGCTGGAGATCCCCAGACCCAACCCGAGCGCAAGCACCGCCCCCGCCGCCGCCCAACGGTCCTTCAGCAGCAGGCGCAAGGTGAACCGCACGTCCTGCCCGATCTCCTCAAGCCACCGCGTCCCGCGCGCGTCGCGGCACAGCTCCTTGATCTGATCGAGGCCGCCGAACTCCAGCCGCGCGTGCCGGCGCGCCTCCCGCGGCGCCATCCCGGCCCGGACGTGGTCGGCCGCCTGCCGCTCCACGTGGTCGCGCAGCTCGCGGTCCAGCTCGTCCTCGGCCCGGCTGCGTTTCCAAAGACGGCCCCACCAGCTCACCGCGCATCTCCGTCCGCCGTCCCCGGAATCAGCGGCAGTTCGGTCCTGGGTGTGTCCATCGCTGTATGCCTCTGACTTCTACATGTAGTAGCGGATCAACGTGTAGAAGATCAAGGCATTTTGTTGGCGTCGCCGTCGCGCTGGAGGTCCTGTAACATTTACGTTGACATTGCAACAGATATGTTGCCATCATCGGGTGCGTGTCCGAGACGTTCAATCAGCCTCTACACCGGACGGGCGGAGAAGGAGACGTAGGCGAATGTTGCGCTACCCGGTGAGGTTGACGACCGAGGGTGAACGTGTACTCGTGGACTTCCCGGATTTCCCGGAGGCTCATACCTTTGGGGACACACGGGAAGAAGCTCTGACACGGGCATCTGACGCCCTGTTGACCGTGATCGATGCGTACATGAAGGACCGGCAACGCCTGCCACAGCCCTCCAGAGGAAGGGTAGTGGTCGATGTTCCACCATTGGCCGTGCCAAAGATCGAGCTGTACAACGCAATGCACCAGCAGAGAATTACAAAGGCTGAACTTGGGCGGAGGCTCGGTTGGCATATGCCACAGGTCGACCGCGTCCTCGATGTTCACCACGCTTCCCGTATAGACAGGCTGCAGCAGGCGCTTCAGGCCGTTGGTCGGCGACTGGAAGTAACGGTCGTTGACGCGTGAGGGTGCGCGCTGGAACTGCGACTAGACGCCAAGTCTTGACACCGAACTGCGCGGGCGGGACGCTGCTGCTAAATAGGGCGTGGCGTCACCGGAACAGTGTTTCGAGCGCGCCGCGCTGCGCCGCATGCTTCCCGGGATCGGCATCCTTGAGCCTCTTCAGGTTGAGCAGCTTCCAGCGAACGGCCGGAAGGTCCGCCGCTTCGGGCAGGCCGATCAGTTCGAAGTCGGGTTCGGCATCGTGGAGGGAGAGGAGGAACTCCGCGACATCGCCACGCAGCCGCGATCGGATATCGGCGTGCAAGCGCCGGCCTACCTCGGCGAGGGCCTCCCGGGATACCGCCTCGCGCGTCATGCCGACGAACTCATCGTCATAGAGGCCCTCGTTGAAAGGCGTTGCCGGGGCCAGGAGTTCGTGCATCGGTCGGCCCGAACTCGCCACGTAGACCATGAACACACGGAACAGATCGTCGGTCAGGCCTTCGTTCTCGTAGAGGAGCTTCACGTCGAAGAGGTCGCGCGGGTGCCGACGGTCGAGTGCCGCGTGGAGCTTACCGCCATACAGGTCGTCGAAGGCCAGCACGTTCGCCTCGACAAACCCGAACCGCTCCGTCACCGCCTCGGACGCCGCCATCGATCGCGCCCTATACACGGCTCCCCGCGCTACCGGGGACGTCTCTATCTTGATCCGTACGTGGCCGTCGTTGACCATGACTCGAGTGTCGCTGCCCCCGCCCCCGGCGATGCGGCGCGCGTCGAACCGAGGGTTGCGGCCCGCGATGGCCGCCGCGATGCGGTCGAGTGCAGCGTCGATGTCCCGGAGCGACGACTGGCGGTCCGCCACGGGTAGCCAGATCAGGTCGACATCGACGGACAGCCTCGGCAGGTCCCGGTAGAACAGGTTGATGGCCGTGCCGCCCTTGATCGCGAACGCGGTTTCCCGCGCGATGTCCGGCAGGACGCTCAGCAGCAGGCGGACCTGCGCCAGGTACCGGTCAAGCATCGCCGTCCGCCCCTTGAGGCTCCGCGGGCATCAGGGCGTCGGGCACGGAGATGTGGTAGGCCGGATGGAACCGCCCGCCCTCGACAAGGGCCCGCGGCCCGGAGCCGAAGTCGATAGCCGAGGTGTCGAGGTACTTGCGCCATGCGTGCCGATGCCGGTCCGCGAAGACGAAGAACAACCTGCGCACTTTCACGCTGCGGCAGGTGCCGAGCAGCGCCGTGAGCTGTCTGGGCCGCAGCGACTCCAGCCCCTCGAAGACCCTGTCGAGGTTCTCGAAGCTCGCGTGCCGCGGCAGCTCGTCGAGCGCTTCGAGGATGGCGCGCTCGGGCGACGATACCTGGATGGGCCAGCGCCATACATCGATCGCAGTCCCGACCCCGAATTCGGACTCGTCTATGCCTATCGGATCGTCGCCGAAGAGCGTGCGCCGACGCACGACGATCTCCGTCGGCATCGGCAGGCGCTTCAGCCAGGAAGGCACGTCGCCGTAGAACTGCACCCGCCGCGTTCCTCCGAGGCTCAGGTAGTGCACATGGCCGGCCAGGTCGAGAGCGCTCTCTCCGCCCAGATGCACGGCGTAGTTCATGAGTCGTTGCAGGGAGAGGAGGAGAATGGCCCAGGACTCGCCGTTGCCACCCCGGCCGGTTTCCGGCACCGGGCGGCGATACACGCCGCGGACGACGCGTTCGAGCCAGCCGCGGGCGACATAGTCGTGGATGGACTTGGGGTCGATACTCCGGGCCTTCAGCCATGGTGTGTCCACCAGGAAGCCGGGCGGGACCGTATCGAGGAGCGGTTTCAGCCGCGGCGTTCTTGAATGGTTCATAACCATTAATATTATACAATATTAAAATTTCTCCCAAGATGTATTTTGTCTTTCACCTACTGCATGGCTTATTGCCATTAAAAACAAAAAATTCTAAACGCTGGTCTCGTCGATGACCGTGGACGGCGTTTCGGTCAGGGACCGGGGGCTGCGTTGCACCCTTAATGGCCGCCTACCGTTGTCAGAAAGTGATAACATTATTAATGACAGCGACTGACCGCGATCCTGGGCTGGATACGCTTCTTGACCTTCATGGCCAGACGCTGTTCGTGGATGAAGTCGGACATTGGGTGAAGTTCGTTGTGGTGCGAACCGAGACGAGTGTGGAACGGCCGCACGGGCTCAGCTACTCGCTGACGCTTCACGCCCCGGATGGCACGAGGCTCGTCGGTTTCGACAATGCGCACCCGGTGAGGGAGCGGCAGGGGACGGGCACGCGGCGCCGCCGCCGGAGCGACCACCGTCACCGGCTGCTGAGCATCGGACCGTATGACTAAAAGGACGCGGCTACCCTACTCGAGGACTTCTGGAACGAAGTGGACGGCGTGCTGAGGAAAAGGGGATCGCTGCGATGAAAACGCTGAAGATCGGAATCGCCGACTACGACCGGATGAAGGCGCGCACGATGGCGATCGCGCGGGGCGAGCACAAGCCTGGCGGGGGCGAGCCGACGGTCTGGTTTACCTCGATCGAGAGCTTCGCCAAAGTGCTCTCGGGGCGCAATCGCGAGTTGCTGGCGCTGATCGCCGGGAAGAAACCCAGTTCTCTGGCCGAGCTGGCAGAGCTCTCCGGGCGACACAAGTCGAACCTCTCGCGGACGCTCAAGACGATGGCGCGCTACGGGCTCGTCGAGTTGAAGGTGGGGCAGGGCGGCACGCTGGTGCCTCGGGTGCCGTTCGACCAGGTGAGGTTGGATGTCTCGTTGACACAAGCCGCGGCGGCACGATTGCAGCGACTTCAGTTCGAATCGCCGTCCGCCCCTTGAGGCTCCGCGGGCATCACAGCGTTGGGCACGGAGATGTGGTCGGCCGGATGGAACCGCCCGCCCTCGACCAGGGCCCGCGGACAGTTGGTTCGCGCACTGACAGGAAGTGACAGCAGGCAACTGTAGAATCCCCGCCGCGCCCGGTCAGAATCCGCTTGCGTGAGATTCGACGGCGCGGCGGCTGAGGAAGATCGATCCGCTGGAGTAGACCAATGGTCCCCAGACTTTGCGGCGCCGAGTACCTGCGCGACTACAAGATTCTCGCTACCTTCGAGGACGGCAAGACGGGTGTCGTCGATCTGGAGCATGAACTGTGGGGCGAAGTGTTCGAGCCGTTGCGGGACGTCGGGCTGTTTCGACGCTTCAAGTTCGATGCCGAGGCCGACACCATCGTGTGGCCGACCGGCGCCGATCTGGCCCCGGAGTACCTGTACGAGAACGCCGTTGCCGTCGCTCCTCCGCCGGTCGCGGAGCCGGGGGTCGATCAGCCGTTCTTCCCGGTGTCGAAGGTACGCGTCCGTACGTCGGATACCGGTCACAGGTTTCGGCGGCAATGGGCCGTCGTGGCGGACGACACGCGGGAGATCTTCTCCATCGTGCCCGAGGGCTACCGGCTGGTGACGAACACGCGTGCGTACGAGCTCGGCAGCCTGGCGTTCGCGCTGGTCTTCGGCGCCGATGCGACGTCCCGGCTGAAGGTGTTCAACGTCACCATGCCGGCGACGAGGTCGTGGGCGCACATCGACCTGACGGCGGACGGTCTCGAGTTCGCGCCGTGGAAGAAGGACACGTGGCTACCGTTTCTGCGCGTGACCAACAGCTACAACCGCAGCCATGCGCTCGGGTTCAAGGTCGGCGTCTGCCGGTGGATCTGCACCAACGGCCTGATCTTCGGCGAGCGGTCGTTCAAGCTGAAGATCACGCACGCGAAGGACCAGAACCTGGAAGGCCGTCTCGTCGAGGAGTTCGGGCACCGGCGGTTCGACTGGACGGAGTACGGTGAGAGGCTCCGGAAGCTGACGCGGCTGTTGGTGCCGAAGGAGCGTTTTCTGGCCGGGATACTGGAGATTCTCGGTGTGAAGCCACCGGCCAGGCTGCCGCGGCAGAGGGCGCGGCGCGACGGATGGTCGCGCCTGGGGTCGCACCTGTCCGGGCTGGGTCATCGCTACCAAGAAACGCTCGGCGCCAACGCCTACGCGCTCGTCAACGCGGCATCGGAGTACGCGGGCGACGTGCACGCCCCCCTGATGACGACGGCGCGCGTCGACGCGCTGCAGTCTCGCTGCGGCAGTTGGGTCGACAGGGTTCTGAAGCGTTACGGCTCGGAGTTCGCAACCCGGCCTACTATCGATATCAGCCCGGGAAGCACGGATGCCGCCGAGCAACTGCTGGCCCTGGAGCGAAGCGGCACCTGAAGCGGCACAACGAACGGGCGATCATGACGAACGCCAGGAAGTAGCGGTTCAGCAGGCTACGCGCCGCGCAGCACGTCCATCGGATCGATCCGGGTGGCCTGACGCGCCGGTAGCCAGCAGGCAACCAACCCAACGCCGAGTAGCAGCGCCATGCGCATGCCGATTTCCCTCCGGCGCTGTGCCACCGTGTAGCTGAGAAGGCTGTAGAGGCCGACGGCAGCCGGGCCCAGCTCTCCGTCTGTTCCCGCAACTGCGCCCGGCCCTTCGGCGTCAGCCGGTAGAACTTCGCGTCGCGGCCCGTGACTTCTACATGTAGTACAGGATCGATGTGTAGAAGGTCAAGGCGTTCGACCCGCTCTGTCCCATCCCTCGCCCGCTTCAGTTTCAAGCCAACCGACGGTGGTATTCTGGAGGTTGGACTCGGGAGGGAAGGCCATGGTGACGGAGGCGACCCGGCGCGCTGTCTGGAACGATTTGCTGGACGTGACCAGGGTGGCCCGCTACGCGGAGGCGATGGGTTCCCAGTACCGCTTGCGTCATCTGTCCATTCGTCTCGGCCTGCTCGTGGCCGCTTCGGGCAGCATGGCGACGTTGCTGGACGCGCTCGGGGGACATTGGCGGATCGGCTTCGGTCTGGCGATCGCTGCTCTGATCGCGGCGGACTTCATGCTCGACTACGCAACCAAGATCGCCGTGCTGAGTTCCACGAAAAGGGAGTGCAACGTTCTCGAGGCCGAATGGCGGGAGCTCTGGCTGGACGTGGACTCGCCCGAGTCCACGGATGCGGAGATTCGGCGTCGCAGCCGGGAACTCGGCCGGCAGTTCGAGCGGGCGACCTCGCCCATGGACGAACAGGTTCGCGTCAGCAACAGGACGAACGTGCGCTGTACGACGGCGGCCTTCAAGGTGACACGAGAACAGTATGCCTCCTCGCCGTAGCCTGGAGGAGCGCACGGGCGGCGGCCCGAGTCGGCCTCCGAACGTCCCCGCACCGCCTCCGCCC
>VXRJ01000011.1:96261-203448 GCA_009838525.1 Acidobacteriota bacterium | reverse complement strand
CTCTCTGACACCCTTTTATCCCACTAGATCTCGGTGGGGCGGGTTTCAGTTTCTTTCTTTAATGCTTGCGCTCCGCGTTCGTGGGGGGGGGGGGGGTCGGGCGGGGGTGGCCTCCTCGATCTCACGTCGCCGACGGAGCAGGTGCCGGGCGC
The DNA here is from genome assembly GCA_009838525.1 of Acidobacteriota bacterium. Classification (NCBI taxonomy): domain Bacteria; kingdom Pseudomonadati; phylum Acidobacteriota; species Acidobacteriota bacterium. Next base: position 203,296 of record VXRJ01000011.1, on the reverse strand, counting down.
CCCGATCGGATCCGCCGGCCGACTCCAGTCGAAGCACCTGTTGAGCATCGCCGACCTGACCCGTGACGAGCTGCGGCTGATTCTCGATTCCGCCGAGGCGATGAAGGAAGTGGGCACGCGCCGCATCAAGAAGGTGCCGGCGCTGCGTGGCGTCACCGTTGTCAATCTGTTTCTCGAGCCGAGCACGCGTACCCGCATGTCGTTCGAAATCGCGGAGAAACGGTTGAGCGCGGATTCGGTGGGCATCGCCGGCGGATCCTCCAGCCTGCTCAAGGGGGAAACGCTGGCGGATACGGCGCGCAACCTGCAGGCGATGGACCCGGCGATGATCGTGGTCCGCCACGGCGCATCGGGAGCGTGCCAGTTGCTGGCCGAGACGTGCGATGCGCGCGTCGTCAACGCGGGTGACGGAATGCACGAACATCCGACCCAGGCGCTGCTCGACGCGTTTACCATCCGCGAGCGGAAGGGACACATTGACGGACTGAGGGTGGCTATCGTCGGCGACCTGCTGCACAGCCGCGTGCTTCGGTCGAATGTCCTCGCGCTCACCGCGCTCGGCGCCGAGGTGACGGTCTGCGGGCCGCGCTCGTTGATGTTGCCCGCCGCCGCCCGGTTTGGCGTCCATGCCACGACGTCCGTCGACGAGGCGGTGGAGGACGCCGATGTGGTGATGCTGCTGCGCGTCCAGCTCGAGCGAATGCGCGGGCATTTCTTTCCGTCGTTGCGGGAGTACTTCGCCCTGTTCGGCATGACCGCGGCACGGCTAGCGCGGGCCAGGCCGGACGTCATCGTGATGCACCCCGGACCGATGAACCGGGGAGTCGAAATAGCCTCCGACGTGGCGGACGGACCCTTCTCGGTCATCCTCGATCAGGTGGCGAACGGCGTCGCCGTCCGAATGGCAGTGCTCTACCTGCTGGCGGGTGGAGCAATCGGCGGAGGAGAGTCGTGACGGTGCCCGGCCGCCCGGATGGCGACGGGGCGCTCCTTCTGCGAGGCGGACACGTCGTCGATCCTTCCCAGGCGATCAACGGCAGGGCCGACATCCTGATTGCAGACGGCGTCGTCGCCGCGGTCGGGGCCGATCTGCTTCCGGTCGAGGGCGCTACCGTCGTGGAGGTGCCGGCCGGCCTCGTCGTCTGTCCCGGTTTCATCGACATGCATGTCCATCTCCGCGAGCCGGGGCAGACGCACAAGGAAACCGTGGCGACCGGCGCGGCCGCCGCCGTGGCGGGAGGCTTCACCGCGGTCGCGTGCATGCCGAACACGGATCCGGTGAACGACCACGCCGGCGTTACGGAGGAGATCCTCCGCAAGGCGACCGAAGCGCGCCTGGCTCGCGTCTATCCGATTGGCGCCGTGTCGGTCGGCTCCGCCGGCGAACAGATGACCGAGGTGGCCGCCCTGAGGGACGCCGGCTGTGTCGGCATCAGCGATGACGGACATCCCGTCTCGAGCGCCCTGATGATGCGCCGCGCCCTGGAGTACGCCGCGATGGTCGGCCTGCCGGTCATCAACCACTGCGAGGATCCGTCGCTGGCCGACGGCTGCAGCGTGCACGAGGGATTCCGCGCGGCCCAACTCGGGTTGCGAGGTCAGCCGGCGGAAACGGAATCGATCATGGTGGCGAGGGACGTCAGCCTGAGCGGCCTGACCGGCGGCCCGTATCACGTCGCCCACATGAGCGCCGCGGCGTCGCTCCGGGCGATCCGCGACGGAAAGGACCGCGACGTCCCCGTGACGTGCGAGGTCACCCCGCACCACTTCATCCTCACTGACGAAGATCTTCGCTACGACACCAACTACAAGATGAACCCGCCGCTCCGCGCCGCCAGCGATCGCGACGCGATGCTGGCCGGCCTCGCCGACGGGACCATCGACGCGATCGCCACCGATCATGCGCCGCACCATGCCGACGAGAAGGCGCGCGAGTTCGAGCACGCGCCGTTCGGCATCATCGGTCTTGAAACCGCGGTGTCGCTCTCGCTCGACCGGCTGGTGCACCGCGGCGTCGTCCCGCTCGGGCGGATGGTGGAGCTCTATACCTGCAATCCGGCGCGCATCCTGGGGATTCCGGGTGGCAGTCTGGCGACGGGGTCGCCCGCCGACATCACGATCCTGGCGCCGGACACGGAGATCGAAGTCTCGGCCGACAGATTCCGCTCCAAGGCGCGCAACACACCGTTCGACGGCTGGCGGTTGCGGGGAGCCGTCGCCGCCGCCGTCGTGGGCGGACGGGTGGTCTACTCGAACGACGCCGCACCGGGCGCCGCCGCCATCGCCTGGCCCGAGCAGTGACCCGCGGGCGGGGCCGGTCCCCGCTGCGCGGCCTTCCGCCGGAGGCGCGGCCTGCGCTTGACCGCCTCTACCGGCAGTTCGACGGCCGCGCCGACATCGCTGACCCAATCCACCGGGTCCGCCGCTATCACACCTCGCGCGACCTCGAGGTGGCCGGCTATTGCGCCGCCGCGCTCGCGTTCGGTCGCGTATCGAGCGTGCTGCGGTCGGTCGACGCGTTGCTCGGGGCGATGGGGCGGTCGCCCGGCCGCTTCGTGCGACGGTTCGATCCCTGGCGTGACGCCGAAACGGTGGGAGCCATCACGCACCGCTGGGCGCGTGGAACCGACCTGGTCGCGCTTCTCTGGATCCTCCGGCGGATGATCGAGACGCACGGCTCGATCGAATCGTGCTTTCTGGAGGGGCATGACCCGAACGCGGAGGACGTTGCCGGCGCCATCGATCGCTTCTCGGAGCGCGCGCTGGCGACCGACGGCCTCGACGATGTCTACGGCGCGCGCACGGGAGGCCACAGCGTCGGCGCGCTTTCCCCCGGCGACGCCGCGCCCCGGCGCGGCGTCGGCTATTTCTTTCCGCGCCCGTCGAAGGGGAGCGCGTGCAAGCGCTTCAATCTCTATCTCCGGTGGATGGTGCGGCGTGACCGGCTCGACGTGGGCGCCTGGAGCGGTGTCCGGCCGGCGCAGTTGATCGTTCCGCTCGACGTCCACGTCATCCGGGTGGGACAGTGCCTGGGTCTGACCCGCTACCGGAGCCCGGGGCTTCCGATGGCGCGCGAGATTACGGCGTCGCTCCGTCGCCTCGATCCTGACGACCCGGTGAAGTACGACTTCGCGCTCTGCCACATCGGCATGCTCGACCGCTGCGGCTTCAGGGAACCGCGCGGGAGCGCGGACTGTCCGCTGAACGGCTGGTGCCGGCCGCGGCGGCGTAGGCTGCAGCGGTTTCGTTCACCATCCGGTCGGCGGTGAACTTCTCTCTCGCGCGCCGCTGCCCCGCTTCGCCGAACGCACGCCGTGCGCCGCCGTCGAGCAGCATCCGCGTCATCGCCCGTGCGAGGGCCGCAGGATCGCGCACCGGTACGAGCAGGCCGGTTTCTTCGTCGACGATGCTCTCGGGAATCCCGCCCGCGCGCGTCCCGACAACCGGCAGCCCCGCGGACATCGCATCGAGCACCGACGTTCCAAGCCCTTCCGTCACCGAGCTCATGACGAACAGGTCGAGCCCGCGCAGCAGGGAGGGAATGTTGTCGCGGAATCCGGTCAGGATGACGTGCGCTTCCAGGTGGTGGCGCCGGATCCGCCGCTCGAGCTCGCCGCGCAGTTCGCCTTCGCCGACAATCAGGACGCGGACGTCCGGCACGTCGCGCACCACGACCGCCGCCGCGTCCACGAGGTCGTGTTGTCCCTTGTGCGGCACCAGGGCTCCCACGTTCCCGACGACCGGGCATCCGGCCGGCAACTGGAACGCGCGGCGGACGTCGAGGGGCGGAGCGGCGGCGATGCGCTCCACGTCTACGCCCTCGTACACGACGACGGTCCGGTCGCCGTGCACGCCGCCGCGCATGAGGATCGCCTGGATTGCCCGCGACGCGCAGATGAACCGATCCACCTGCTGGTACTTCCACCGCGAAAAAGCGTTTCGCCGAATCGGGAAGTCGACCCGCCGCGACGCCAGCAGCGCGGTCAGCCCGCGCATGCGAATGCTTCCTGTCGCGGCCTCGCGCTCGCGCACCGCCGATGCCCGGCCGCGGGCGATCGACATCGCAAGCGCCGCCGCCGCGACAGCGTGGGCGTCATGCGCATGGATCACGTCCGGCTGCGTCTCGCGCAGCAACCCCGCAAGCTTCCACCCGGTGCCGAGATCCATCTCCGTCCGGGGGGCGACAGGAAACACGTCGTCCACCCCGGCGGCCCCCGCGCGCTTCATGAGCTCCCCCTCGGGATGCGCCGCCAGCAACGCCCGCTGGCCGAGGCGGCGCAGGCCCAGCACCGTCAGCAATACCTGTTGCTGGCCGCCGCGCCAGGTCCGGCCGGTGTCGAGATGGAGCGATACCATCAACGGGGACGCGAGCCCGGTTTGACGGCAGGGTTGCCCGCGGCGCACTGGGGACAGTCAGACGGCTTCAGGGTGGGGTAGGCAACCGTGGCCAGAGCACGGAAGGGCACGTCGAAGCTGGCGTTGGCGCCGCTACGGTCGATGATGGCGGCGGCGCCCACGACATCGGCCCCCGCCGCGCGGGCGACGTCGATCGTCTCCCGCGTCGAACCCCCTGTCGTGACGACGTCCTCCACGACCAGCACACGCTCGCCGCCGCCGAGCATGAAACCGCGCCGGAGGGTCAGTGCCCGCCCCTGCCGCTCGGCGAAGATGGCGCGGACGCCCAGCGCGCGCGCCACCTCCTGGCCGATGACGACGCCTCCGAGGGCCGGCGACAGTACGACGGAGGGGGCAAGATCGCACACTTGCCCGGCAATTGCGGCGCCGAGCGCCGCCGCCTGCGCCGGGTGTTGCAGGACCAGCGCGCACTGCAGATAGCCGGGGCTGTGAAGGCCGGAGGTGAGCTCGAAGTGCCCCTCGAGCAGCGCCCCGGCGTCCCGAAACCGTTGGAGCACCTCGCTCGGCTGCATCGGACGGCAAGTATACTGACGCGCGCCGATGCCCTCCCTGTCGGTCGTCATCATCACCCGGGACGAGGCGGCCAACATCCGGGATGCGCTCGCGTCGGTCGCCTGGGCGGACGAGCGCGTCGTCGTCGATTCCGGCAGCACCGACGAGACCGTCCGCATGGCCCGCGAGGCGGGCGCCCGCGTCGAGACGCATCCGTGGGAAGGCTACGCCGCACAGAAGAACCACGCGACGACGCTTGCGGCGAACGACTGGATCCTGTCGCTCGATGCCGACGAACGGGTCACACCGGCCCTCGCGGAGGAGATCCGCGCCATGCTCGCCGCCCCTCCGCAGCTGCATGGTTACCGCATACCGCGCGTCACCCGCTACCTGGGCCGCTGGATCCGGAGCACCGACTGGTACCCGGATCCGCAGCTGCGCCTCTACGATCGCCGCCACGCGCGCTGGAGGGACGTTCTGGTCCACGAGTCGGTGGCGCTGGATAGCCCGGCGGGCCGCCTGCGGAGTGAGCTGGAACATCATCCGTACCGCGACATCGCCCATCACCTGCGGACGATCGACCGGTACACGACCCTCGCGGCGCAACAGATGCGCAAGGACGGGCGCCGCGCCGTTGTTTCCGACCTTGCGCTGCAGGCGCCCGCCGCGTTCATCCGCAACTACCTCCTCCGCGCCGGTGTCCGGGACGGCGCGACCGGCCTGCTCGTCTCGATGCTGAACAGCTACTACGTCTTTCTGAAGTTTGCGAAGCTCTGGGAACTGCAGCAGCGCTGGGCGGATCGAACGTAGCGGGCTTGACGGGGGCTGCCAGGTCGACCGGATGCGGACGCTCAAGCTGACGCTGTCGTACGACGGGACGGACTACGTAGGTTGGCAACGGCAGGACGACGGGCGGTCGATTCAGGGCGAGCTCGAACGTGCCCTGGCCGAAATCGAGGGGCGGCCGGTGACGGTGAACGGCGCCGGACGCACCGACGCCGGCGTCCACGCGCTGGGACAGGTGGCGAGCGTGCGGCTGGCGCATCGTATCGATACCGACGCGCTGGTCCGGGCTCTCAACGCCAAGCTTCCCGCTGCCATCCGCTTGCGCCGCGCGGAGGAGGCGGCCGACCGGTTCCATGCCCGGTTCGGCGCGAAGCAGAAGACGTACCGCTACCAGATCGAGACGGGGCGGGTCGCCGATCCCTTCCTGAGCCGCTATGCCTGGCGAGTCACCGATCCGCTCGGCCTCGACCCGATGCGTATCGCGGCGGAGTCGCTCACCGGCGAACGGGACTTCGCGGCGTTCCAGGCGGCGGACGCCGGCGCGGGGTCGACCGTCCGGACGGTCCACTCCGTGATCATCGAACCGCAAGCACCGACATCGTTCCTCGACACGCCCGGACTGACGATCACGATAACGGGTGACGGATTCCTCCGCCACATGGTGCGGATCATGGTCGGCACGCTTGTGGACGTCGGGTCCGGACGCCGCGAGGCCGGTAACATGGCCGGCGTTCTTGCGTCCCGCGACCGGGCGCGGGCGGGTCCCACCGCGCCGCCTCACGGGCTGTTCCTGGTCTCGGTCGACTATGGGAGGCCGCGGTGAACCCCGCTACATCGAGCCGCGGGTGCGTCCCGGCCCGGTCTCCTGTGGAGATTTGATTATCATTACCGGCACGATGGGTCGTGACGACGTTCTTGCCTGGACCCGGGAAGGGTCCGTGGAAGCTCACCAGGCGGAGTTGATCGATTTCGAACGATTACCGGCGCACGTCGCGGTAATCATGGACGGCAACGGCCGGTGGGCGGCGCAGCGCAGCCTCCCGCGCGTGGAGGGACACCTCGCGGGAATCGAAGCGGTGCGGGAGACGGTCGAGCTCTCCGCGCGGCTTGGTCTCCGTGCGCTGACGCTCTATGCCTTTTCGGTAGAGAACTGGAAGCGTCCGCCCGCGGAAGTGACGGCGCTGATGGGGCTCCTGAAGCGATACCTGCGGTTGGAACTCGCCACGTTGATGAACAACAACATCCGGTTTCGATTGATTGGCAGCCGGGCGGAGCTCCCCTCCGATGTCTGCGACGAGTTGGATGCGGCGCAGGACGAGACCGGCGGGAATACGGGACTGGTTTTCAACATCGCGCTCAACTACGGCGGAAGGGCGGAGATCGTCAGCGCGGCGCGGCGCGCGATCCACGCGGGCATCGATCCGGAGGAACTGGACGAGACGCGCTTCGCCGGTTTGCTTTACACGGCGGGACAGCCCGATCCGGACCTGCTCATCCGCACGAGCGGCGAAATGCGCGTCAGCAACTTCCTCCTCTGGCAGATCGCCTACACCGAGATCTGGGTGACCGACACGTACTGGCCCGACTTCCGGGCGCGCCACTTTCTCGAAGCGCTTGTCGACTACCAGAGGCGCAACCGCCGCTACGGCGGCATCACGGAAGAACTGGCCGCGGTCGGCCAGTAGCCCGCCACCGTGACGCGACTTCTCAGCGCCGCCGCGCTGGTGTCGATCATTGTCGGCGTCATCTGGTTCCTGCCTTCCGCCGTCACGGTCGTGCTGGCGGGCGTGTTCCTGCTGCTGGCGTTCGTGGAGTACGCGCGGCTCGCACGCTCGGCGGGCGTGGTTTTCAACGCGGTCCCGAGCGGCGCGGCGACGGTTGCGACGGCGGCGTCGGTTGGCCTCGCCCCGGGCGCGCTGCCCTTCGTCGCCATGACCGGCGGCCTGGTCATCGCGCTGACGGCACTCGCCGAAAAGCGCCGCGACGGCGCGCTGGCGGCGGTCGGCGCCGCAGGATTCGCCCTCCTCTATCTCGGGCTGCCGCTCGGAGCGCTCGTTGCAGTCTTCCTGGAGTCGGGGCGGGAGACCCTGCTGCTGCTGCTGGCGACGATCGCGGCGAGCGATACCGCGCAGTACTACGGTGGCCGCACGATGGGCCGCCGCCCGCTCGCTCCGGTGGTCAGTCCGAAGAAGACGGTGGAGGGCGCGCTCTGCGGCGTGGTGGCCGGGGCAGGAGCATTCGCCGTCGTCGGCGCCTGGTGGATGCCGGCGCTGCCGCCGGCGCAACGCGTGGCATTCGGTGCGACGCTGGCCCTGGTCGGTATCGCCGGCGACCTGTTCGAGTCGCACCTGAAGCGGGCATCCGGCCTGAAGGACGCCTCCGGGTTGATCCCGGGTCATGGTGGCGTGCTCGACCGGATCGACGCGATGCTGTTCGCCGCGCCGGTCTACTATGGCCTGGTCATGGGCGCAGGATGACACGCCAGTGAAGCGAATCGCGATTCTCGGCTCCACCGGATCGATCGGGCGCAGCGCCCTGGCTGTCGTCGCGTCGCATCCCGATCGGTTGCGTGTCGTCGGCCTGGCGGCGGGCGGCAACGTCGACCGGTTCGCCGCCCAGTTGGCGGAAGTGCGGCCGCGCGTCGTCTCGCTTGCGACGCGCGAGGCGCTCGATCGCCTCCGCGCCTCCGGCTCACTGGCGGACGGCGTTGTGGCCGGTTTCGGCGAAGACGGCCTGACCGCGGTCGCAACGCACCCGGACGTCGACCTGGTCCTGTGCGCTTCGTCCGGCACCGCGGCGCTCGGGGCTACGCTGGCGGCGATCGAAGCGGGCAAGACCATTGCCCTCGCCAACAAGGAAGTGCTCGTTATGGCGGGCTCGTTGATGGTCGACGCCGCCGAGCGGCACGGCGTCAGCCTGTTGCCGGTAGACAGCGAGCACAACGCGATCCATCAGTGTGTGGACGGGCGCCCGCGCGACGACGTCGTTCGCTACATCCTGACCGCGTCGGGCGGCCCGTTCCGGAAGCGTGCGGCCGCCGAACTGGAGCACGTCACGCCGGAGGATGCGCTGCAGCATCCCACCTGGACGATGGGGCCGAAGATCACGGTCGACTCGGCGACGCTCATGAACAAGGGGCTGGAGCTGATCGAGGCGCGCTGGCTGTTCGGCGCCGCCGCCGATCAGCTGGCCGTCGTCGTCCATCCGCAGTCGATCGTCCACTCACTGGTGGAGTTTCGGGACGGCTCGTTCCTGGCGCAGTTGGGGGTCACCGACATGCGCTTGCCGATTCAGTACGCCTTTTCGTACCCCGAACGGTGGAACGCGCCCCTGCCGCCACTCGATCTGGCGGCGGCGGGGCGGCTGGAGTTCCTCCCGCCCGACCCGGACCGGTTCCCGTGCCTTCGCCTCGCGCACCAGGCCCTCGCCGGCGGGGCGGCTCTGCCGGTAGTGCTGAACGCCGCCAACGAAGTGGCGGTGGCGGCGTTTCTGGCGCGGCGCCTGCCGTTCACCGGAATCCCGCGCGTCATCGAAACCGCGCTCGACCGCGCCGTCGGCCGATCCGGCGCTCCCCCGGCGACGCTGGCTGACGTCCGCGACCTCGACGCCTGGGCTCGGAACGCCGCCGCGGCTGCCGCCGTCTAGAGGATCAATGGATCGGAAGGGCGATACAATCGAGACAAGCACATGACCAGCTTGCTCGCGTTTCTCTTCGTACTCGGCGTGCTCGTCTTTGTCCACGAACTGGGGCACTTTGTCGTCGCACGGCGGCTCGGCGTACGCGTGCTCACCTTCTCTCTCGGGTTCGGGCCGAAGATCGTCAACGCAAAACGGGGCGACACCGAGTACTGCATCAGCGCCATTCCGCTCGGCGGCTACGTGAAGATGGCGGGCGAGAGTCTGGGTGAGGCGCGCACCGGCGGCGACGACGAGTTCATGTCGAAGACGAAGTGGGAACGCTTCCTGATCCTGATTGCGGGACCGGCCATGAACCTGATTCTGGCCGTCCTGGTGATGTGGGGCGTGCTCTACCAGGGCGCGGAGGTGCCCGCGTACGAGCAGGAGCCACCGGTGGTGGGGCGCGTCGTCGACGATTCACCCGCGGCCCGCGCCGGCATCCGGGTCGGCGAGCAGATCGTCAGCGTAGCCGGTCGCGCGGTGGAAACCTGGGATGACCTGTTCGTGGCCGTGATGCCACGCGCCGAACGGGAGATCGCCGTCGTCGTGCGGGACACTCTCGGCCGCGAGCGGACCCTGGACGTCGTGCCGGCGGCGCGGACCGAGTTCGAGATGGGCGACCTCGGCGTCGGTCCGGAGATGCGCCCGCAGATCATCAGCGTCACGCCCGGTGATCCAGCTGACCGCGCCGGCCTGCAGGTGGGGGACCTCATCGTTGCGATCGACGGCGCGGACGTGGCGGGCGGCGATTTCGTCGACCGGATCAGCAGCAGCGCCGACAGGCCGCTCGCGTTGACGATCCGGCGCGGCGATCGGACCGAGCAGGTGCGGGTGACCCCGGAAATGCAGGGTGACCGCGCCATGATCGGCGTCGGTTTCTCTCCCTACGAGCTGCAGGTCGTCGAGCCCGGGTTCTTCGAGGCATTCTCGATGAGCCTGGAGCGGAACTACGAATGGTCCGGGCTGATCTTCCAGACGCTGGCCGGTCTACTGACGGCCGAGACGTCGCCGCGGCAACTGGTGGGCCCGGTCGGGATTGCCCAGCTTTCCGGCGGCGCCGCCCAGGTGGGCTGGGTGGCGCTGTTCAGCCTGATGGCGATGATCTCGCTCAACCTGGGGATTCTCAACCTCCTGCCGATCCCCATTCTCGATGGCGGCCACATCTTCATCATGGCGATGGAGGGGGTCAGCCGCCGAGACTTCAGCATCCGCGTCAAGGAACGAATGCTGCTCGCCGGCTTTGTCGTCCTGATGATGCTGATGGTGACGGTGATCTACAACGATCTGACGCGCATCGAGTGGATCGAGGCGTTCATGCCCTGGCGCTGAGCGCTTCGGCAACGGCGTCATCGCCTCGCCGCCCGCTGCCTTCCGTCCAGGATCAGGCGCCAGGCAGCGTGTCGAGAGCCTGCGCGAGTCCGCAGTCGTCGTGCGTGCCGGTGACCGGCCAGCCCAGGGCCAGGAGCGGGGCGACCGCGTTGCCCATCACCACCGGGGCGCCGGCGAACATCAGCATCTCCCGGTCGTTCAGGTTGTCGCCTACCGCCATCACGTTGGCGGGGCCGATCCGCAGGCGGCCGGCCACCGCGGCGAGGGCGGCGCCCTTGGATGCCCCCGCCGTGATGATGTCGAGCAGGGAGAAGTCGTGCGCGGCGTACTCGGTCAGCGTGATTGTGACGCGGTCCGCTTCCGGAAGCGTGCGCACGGCGTCAGCGAGGGCGCGCATCTGCGCAACGCTGCCGGTGTAGGCGACCTGCACCGGATCCTCGGTCAGCGCCTCTTCGATCGGCTCCGCCTTCGTGATCCAGGCACGGTTTCGCTGGTAGTACCAATGGCGCCGCGGGTGGCTCCAGTCGATGCCGTCGCAGACGTACTGACGGGCGTCGCTCCGGTCGAAGATGACGGCGACGCCCCGGTGCCGCGGACGCATTGCCGCGATGATGCCGCGCGCGATCTCGCGCGGCAGCAGCCGGCTGGCTATCGTCGCGCCGTCGAGCTGCTTGACGAGGGCGCCGTTGCTCACGAGGATGGTCAGTCCATCCGCCGGCAGCGTCTCGTCCCACAGCGCACGGGCGATCGGACTGGCATGGTGGAACGCGCGGCCGGTCGCGAGCGCCACGTGGATGCCGGCGCGCGCGGCGCGATGGACGGCGTCACGGTTCCGGTCAGGCAGGTTGCCGCGCCCGTCGAGCAGGGTGCCGTCGATGTCTATCGCGACCAGACGGATCGCGGTTCCGGTCGACGTCGCCGCGGCGGCGCGGTCCGCCGCGCCTGGCGCGCTGCCGGTCACCGGGCCGTAGCCGCCAGTTTTCGGGCGTAGTGCGCTTCGACGTAGTCGTCTATCAACTGGCGGAAGGCTTCCGACAGCTCATCGTACGAACCGCGCAGCGTCGTGGCGTGCTTGCCGTCAATATAGACGGGGCAGGTGGGCGCCTCCCCCGTTCCCGGCAGGCTGATTCCGATGTTCGCGGCCTTCGACTCTCCCGGGCCATTGACCACGCAGCCCATCACGGCGACCGTCATCTCTTCGACGCCGTCATAGGTCCGCTTCCATACCGGCATCATGTCGCGGACGTACGCCTCGATGCGTTCGGCCAGTTCCTGGAACGTCGTGCTCGTCGTGCGCCCGCAGCCGGGGCAGGCGGTGATGCTCGGCGCGAACGACCGGAGGCCGAGCGCCTGCAGCAGCTCGCATGCCGCGTAGACTTCCTCGCGCCGGTCGCCGTCGGGCCGCGGCGTCAGAGAAACGCGGATCGTGTCGCCGATCCCCTCGTTGAGCAGGATTCCCATCGCGGACGCCGACCAGACGAGACCCTTCGTCCCCATGCCCGCCTCGGTCAGGCCGAGATGCAATGGCTGCGTCGTCTGCCGGGCAAGGGCCCGATAGACCGCCACGAGATCGCGCGGGCGCGACACCTTGGTCGAGATGATGATCTGGTGTTCGGTCAGGCCGCTTTCCAGCGCCAGAGCGGTCGACTCGACGGCGGAGATCACCATGCACTCGTTGATGATCGCTTCCGACGTCATCCCCAGGTCCTGGTCGGTGTTCGCCTGCATTCGCTCCATGACCAGTTCCTGATTGAGCGAGCCGCCGTTAACGCCGATCCGGACCGGCTTGCCGTGCGTGGCGGCGACGCCGCAGATCGTCTGAAACCGCTCGTCCCGCCGTTCGCCGGTGCCGACGTTGCCCGGGTTGATCCGGTACTTGTCGAGCGCTGCGGCGCAGTCGGGGTGGCGCGTCAGAAGCTGGTGGCCGTTGTAGTGGAAATCGCCGATGAGCGGGGCCGTGACCCCGGCGTCGAGCATCCGCTGCTTGATCTCCGGCACGGCGCGGGCCGCCGGGTCCTGATTGACGGTTACCCGCACGAGCTCGGAACCCGCCTCCGCCAGCTCGATGCACTGCCGTGCCGTCGCCGCCGCGTCGGCGGTGTCGGTCATCGTCATCGACTGCACGGCGACCGGCGCGCCGCCCCCGATGGTGAGCCCGCCGACCGGAACTGGGCTCGTCCTGTGCATGCGTACGTCGGTCATCACGTCAATTCTGCATGATAGCGCCGTCTGGACGATACGCGCTGGCGCCCGGGACGGCACGGATCGGCCCAAGAGTGCTTTGTATTAACGAATACAGCACCTAGCTTAATATAATGCCCGGTTACCCTTGGTTCATATTAAGAACTTCTGGCGATATTCTTAATAACTGAATGTGCCAGCCGGATGGTGCGATCGATGTCACGTTGGGTGTGCGCGGCGGACAGGAACCAGCCCTCGAACTGGGACGGAGGCCCGTAAACCCCCCGCGCCAGCATGCCCTGATGGAAGGCGGCGTAGGCGCCGGTGTCGGACGCGGTGGCCGAGACATCATCCGTGACCGGACCCGGGTTAAAGAAGGGGGTGAGCACCGAGCCGGCGACGTTCACCGTCAGCGCCACGCCCGCTTGGCGTGCGGCGTCACGCAGGCCATCCGCCAGTCGTTCACCCAGACGGGCGAGACTTCGGTAGAGATCGGCGGACAGTCTCTCGAGCGCCCAGATGCCGGCGGTCATGGCTAGCGGATTCCCGGAGAGGGTGCCCGCCTGGTAGACCGGACCCGCAGGCGCGACCCGGTCCATCAGTTCGGCCCGCCCGCCGTAGGCGCCGACCGGCAGGCCGCCGCCGATGATCTTCCCGAGGCAGGTGAGGTCGGGCAGGACGCCGTACACCTCCTGCGCGCCGCCCGTCGACGCGCGGAAGCCGGAGATCACCTCATCGAAGATGAGGAGGATGCCGTCCGCGTCGCACAGCTGACGGAGCGCCGGGAGGAAGCCGGCCGCAGGCGGCACGACGCCCATGTTGCCGGCAATCGGCTCGACGATCACCGCGGCGACGTTCCCGCGATGCCGCCTGGCGAGACGTTCGACCGACCCGATGTCGTTGTAGCGGGCGATCAGCGTGTCGGCCGCGGTGGCCTGCGCCACCCCCGGGCTGGTCGGCACACCGAGCGTCATCGCGCCGGAGCCGGCCGCGACCAGGAAGCTGTCGGCGTGGCCGTGGTAGCAGCCGGCGAACTTCACGATCCGGTCGCGACCGGTCGCCGCCCGCGCAACGCGGACCGCGCTCATCGTCGCCTCCGTCCCCGAATTGACGAACCGCACGCGTTCTACCGACGGCACGAGGCGGCAGACCAGCCGCCCCAGTTCGACCTCGAGTGCCGTCGGCGCGCCGAAGCTCGTGCCGCGGGCGGTGGCGGCGCGAAGCGCGCGAGTCAGGTCGGAAGGGGCATGGCCATGAATGAGCGGCCCCCACGACATGACGAAGTCGACGTAGCGGTTGCCGTCGACATCGGTGATACGCGCGCCGCGGGCGCGTTCGATGAAGGGTGGCCGCCCGCCGACCGACGCGAACGCGCGGACCGGACTGCTGACGCCACCGGGGAGGACGGTCCGGGCCTGCTCGAACAGGCGATCGGATTGGGTCGCGGGCATCGGGAGCGAACCATATCACGGCGTCCCCGATATGATGCCGCCCCATGAACCGTCCCGTCGCGTCCCGAAGCGACGACGATCCGTGCGACATCTGCGGCGCGTTTGGATCGATGACGCCGCTTGTCGAAGCGGGCCTTCCGGGGGTGGGGCCAGCCTGGATCCACGCCTGCGGGCGCTGCGGCTTCCGGCAGGTCCGGCCCCGCCTCCCTCCCGCCGCGCTCGACGCGCTATACGGCGCGGACTACTTCGACACGTCCTCCGCCCACGGCTTTGCGGAGTACGCGCGCCAGCGCCAGCGCTATGAGCGCGACGCCTTCTTTCTTGCGCGGGAGCTGCGGGCTCTCCGCCCCGACGGGGGACGCCTGCTCGAGGTGGGGAGCGCGCTCGGCTTTCTCCTCGCGGCCCTCGCGCGCTGCAGCGACTGGCGGGTCGAAGGAGTAGAGGTATCCCGTTTCGGCGCCTGGTATGCACGCGACCGTTTCGGCGCGACGGTGCACCATGGCACGCTGGAGGACGCCGCGTTCGCCCCGGCGTCGTTCGACTACGTCGTTCAGAAGGACCTGCTGGAGCATGTGACGCACCCGCGCCGCCACTTGCAGGAGACGTTGCGCATTCTGCGCCCCGGCGGCCGGCTGCGGCTGATTACGCCCAACGGCGAGGCGGACGTCCGATTGCTTCAGCGCGCCGCCACCGCCGCGGGACAGGACGAATTGCCGCTTCTGGGACAAGGCCACCTGTCGTTCTTCACACGCCCGCAGTTGATTCGGATGCTGGAGGAAACCGGCTTTCGCCTCCTCCGAATCCGGGCTATCGGTCTCCGCCGCGGGCTTCGGGCCCTGGGCGTCGTTCCCGGGTGGCGCAGCCGCGCGCCGCTTGCCTCGCGTGCGTCGCTGGCGGCGGACGCGGCGTCCGGCGCATCCGGGGCGTCGCGCGAGGCGGTCTCCGATGCCGAGCCGGACGCGCATGCCGACGAGGAGACGGCCGCGCGTGTCGATGCCGAGATCGCCCGCCGTCACCGCGCCGTCCGCGGCTGGCGGCCCTACTGGCGGTACCGCCGGGCCCTCAAGTGGTTCGACGCCCTGCCGCCCCCGTTCGACATCGGTCAGGACTTCGAGCTGCTCCTGGAAAAGGCGCTTCCGGAGCCAGCTGTGGCAAAATAGGGGTTTGTAATGAGGCAGCGAGGGCTATAGGGCTATGACACGTTCGATGGGTCAGTTCGCATTCGCGCTGAGTTTGGCGGTTCTCCTGGCGGCGGCACTGGGATTGACGCCGGCTGGCGCCCAGGAACGGACGATCAGCGACGGAGTCTATACGGCGGCGCAGGCGTCGAGCGGACGCGAGTCGTATCGGGAGCACTGCTCGGCGTGCCACGCTTCCAACCTGATGGGGGGCGAGATGGCGCCGGGGCTGGTCGGCCCTGACTTCGTCGGCGGCTGGAGCGGCGAAACGCTCTTCGAGTTCGCCGACTTCACCAACGCCACCATGCCGCAGGACGCGCCCGGACGGCTGACCTCGGACGAGCTGAACGACATCATCGCGTTCATCCTGGAAGTCAACGAGTACCCGGCGGGATCCGACGCGCTGGCGATCGACCTCGACAACGAAGGCGATCCCATCATCATCGACTGAACGGCGCCGGGGCCGGAATCGGCCGGTAAGCGGCGTCAGGCCAGACTTCGCGCGGCTTCGCGCGCGTAGTAGGTGATCACGATGTCCGCGCCGGCGCGCCGGATGGCGGTCAGCGTCTCCATCATCGCCCGCGGCTCGTCGATCCAGCCGTTTCGCGCCGCCGCCTTGAGCATCGCGTACTCGCCGCTGACGTGGTAGGCGGCGAGCGGCACGTTGAACGTCGCCTTCACGCGCGCAATGACGTCGAGATAGTGGACCGCCGGCTTCACCATCACGATGTCGGCGCCCTCTTCGATGTCCAGTTCCACTTCCCGGAGTGCCTCGGCGGCGTTCGCCGGGTCCATCTGGTGGGTCCGGCGGTCGCCGAACGCCGGCGCCGAATCGGCGGCGTCCCGGAACGGGCCGTAGAAGGCCGAGCAGTACTTGGCGGCGTAGGACATGATCGCCACGTCGGCATAGCGGCCGTCGTGTTCGGGATCGTCGAGGGCCTCGCGGATCGCACCCACCCGGCCGTCCATCATGTCGGAGGGTGCGACGATGTCGGCGCCGGCGCGGGCGTGCGAGACGGCGACGCTGGCGAGACGTTCGACGGTGGCGTCGTTGAGGATGGTCTCACCTTCCAGGATCCCGCAGTGGCCGTGCGACGTGTACTCGCAGAGGCAGACGTCGGTGGTCACGAGCAGGCCGGGTGTGGCTTGCTTGATGGCCCGGACCGCCGCCTGCACCGGCGCCGCGTCGTCATCCGCGGCCGTGCCTGCGAGATCCTTGGCGGCTGGAAGCCCGAACAGTAGGACGCCGCGAATGCCCTCCGCGGTCGCGGCGGCGGCTTCCGCCACCGCCTCGTCGACGGAAAGCTGATGGACGCCCGGCATCGAAGGGACCTCGCGCCGGACCCCTTCGCCCTCGCAGACGAAGAGCGGGTAGATCAGGTTGGCCGGTGAGAGGCGCGTCTCCCGCACGAGGTCGCGCATTGCTGCCGACCGCCGCAGCCGGCGCGGCCGGCGGGCAAGGTCGAGCGTCGCCGCCACCCGGACGGTATCCGCCACGCTGCCTACTCTACCAGCCTGCGGTGAAACCCTCGCCGCTCCCGGTGCTGCGCAGGGTTGCGCCACGGGAGGCTGCGCAACCGTCAGGTGCGCCGGGCGATCGCTTCCGCGAGGGCGGGAACGGTCGCCGTCTCGGGCACTATGTCCGCCCGGAGGCCCGATTCCTCGAGCGCCGCCGTCGTGACGGGTCCGATGGACGCGACCGCGACGCCGGCCAGGAGCTTGCCGGCCCGATCGGATCCTCCGAGGAGCGTGACGAACGTCCGGACGGCGGAGGGGCTGGTGAACGTGACGACGTGCAGCGCGCCCCGGGCGAGCATGTCGGCGAGATTCGTATCTCCGGTGTCCGTCACCGCCATCGTCCGATAGGCCGTCACGTCGGTGACCGTGGCGCCGGCCTCGCGCAGCGCGTCAGGGAGTTCCCGCGTCGCGAGGCTGGCGCGGGGGAGGAGGATACGCGCGCCGCCGAGATCGTAGTTGTGTATCAGTTCCTCGGCGGCGGCTTCGGCCCGGTGTTGCTTCGGAATGACGTCGGTGCGGATGCCGTGATGGGCGAGCCGCGCCGCGGTGGCGGGGCCGACCGCGACGATCCTTGCGTCGCCCAGCCGCCGGTCGCGGCCCGGAAGCCTCGACAGCATCGCCTCGACGCCGTTGGCCGACGTAAAGACGATCCAGTCGAACGAGGCGGCGTCGGCGCACGCCTGGGCGAGGGGGCGATCATCATCCGGGGCGACAATCCGGATCATGGGGACGATCACCGGCTCGGCGCCCAGGACGCGGAGCGCGTCGGCGAAATCGGCCGCCTGATGGTGCGGGCGCGTGATGAGCACGCGCCGGCCGGCGAGAGGGCGGAGGAGGCGCCCGGCGCCGCCTTCAAGGAGCGCGCGGGCGACCCGGGCGCCCAGCCCGGCGGCATCGTCGAGGGAGCCGGTCCCGGCCTGGCGTATCAGGTGCGAGCCATCGGGGGCGGCGACGATTGCCCGTAGCCGGAGACTGTCTCCTTCGACCGCGGCCATCGCCCCAAGCGGAGTGCGGCAGTCGGCGCCAAGCGCCTCGACCAGCGTTCTTTCGGCGGTAAGGGCGGCCACGGTTTCCGCATCGGCGAGAGTCGCGACGACGTCGCGGGTCGCCGTGTCGTCGCCGCGGTACTCGGCGGCGAGGATTCCCTGTCCGGGAGCCGGCAGACAGAGGTCGAACGGCAGGTGCGCGGCAATCCGATGAGCGAGGTCGAGACGCTCGAGGCCGGCCGCGGCGAGGATGAGGGCGTCGTACTGGCCGTCGTCCAGCTTCCGGAGCCGGGTGCCGACGTTGCCGCGGATCGGCAGAATGTCGAGTTCCGGATACGCGTGACGGAGCTGCGCCGTGCGCCGGATGCTGCCGGTCCCGACCCGGATTCCGCCGGCGCGGAGAATGCCGTCGGCGGAACCGCCGGCTGGGCGATCCGCGTTCAGGACGATGCCGTCGTGAGGATCCCCCCGCTCCAGCACGGCGGCGACGGTCAGGCCGGGCAGACGGTCGGCCGGCAGGTCCTTCGCGCTGTGGACGGCAAGATCCACCCGTCCGTCCAGCAGTGCCTCCTCGATCTCCTTGACGAAGAGGCGCTTGCCGCCTTCCTCGGCAAGCGGCCGTTCCGATGGCCGGTCGCCGCTTGTCCGGATGACGACGAGCTCCGTGGGCGGGCCGCCGCACGCGGCGATGGCGGCGGCGATACGGTTGGCCTGCCAGAGCGCCAGCGGGCTGCCGCGCGTACCGATTCGCAGCCTGCTCACCGGCGGCGCACCGGCTGGTCGCGCAGGCGGAAGAGGCGGTTGAGGGTGTCCGCATCGGTGGCGGCCGCCTCGTCGTCCGGCGCATCCTTCAGCCGCTCGGTCGGAGACGACAGCAGCCGCTCGACCAGCAGGCGCGTCACCTCGTCGACTCGAGCCCGCGCTTCGGGAGACAGCGGTGCGAGCTTCGGCGCAAGGCGCTCGAGTTCGTCCTGCCGCGTCCGCTCGAAGTGCTCACGCAGCGCCACGACAGTTGGAATCGCGCCGCGCGACCGGAGCCAGCGCATGTAGGCGTCCGCCTCCTCGCGCACCATCTGCTCGCCGCGGTCCACCTGCGACTGCCGGCGGGCCAGATTCTCGCGCACGATCGCCTGGAGGTCGTCGATGTTGTAGAGGAAGACCTGCTCCAGTTCGCTCGCGGCCGGCTCGACGTCGCGCGGCAGGCCGATGTCGATGATGAAGAGCGGCCGGTCGCGCCGCGGCCACATAGCGTCAGCGACGTGCTCGCGCGTCAGCATCCACTTCGACGAACCGGTGGCGGTGACGACGATGTCCGTCGCCGCCAGCTCGTCGGTAATCGACTCCCATGGCACGGCAACGCCGTTCACTTTCGCGGCAAGCGTCTGGGCATGGGCCGCGGTCCGGTTGGCGACGCCGATCCGCCCCACGTCCTGCGACTGCAGGTGCGTCGCCGTCAGCTCGGCCATCTCGCCGGCCCCCACCACCAGGGTCCGGCGCCCGGCGAGCGTGCCGAAAATCTTGCGCGCGAGCGAGATCGCCGCGTAGCTGACGGACACCGCGCCCTCGCCCAGGCCGGTTTCCGCGCGGACCCTCTTGCCGGCGGCGAAGGCATGGTGGAACAGCCGGTTCAGCAACGCGCCGGTGAAGCCCCACTCCGACGCGGCGCCGAAGGCGTCCTTAACCTGCCCGGCGATCTGCGGTTCGCCGACCACCAGGGAGTCGAGCCCCGAGACGACGCGGAACAGGTGCCGCGCCGCATCGCCCTGGTTCCGGCCGTAGAGGTGCGGGGCAAGTTCCGGCTCCGGTACGTCGTGGAACGAACTCATGAACGACGTAAGCCGGTCGCGCGCCGCTTCCGCGTCGTCGCACACCGTGTAGATCTCGGAACGGTTGCAGGTGGCAAGCACGACCACTTCGCCGATGCCGTCGAGTCCGGCAATGCCGGCCAGCGCGTCGGTCATCCCGCGCCGCTCGAAGTCGATCCGCTCCCGCAGATCGACCGGTGCGCTGTGGTGGCTCGCGCCGAGAAGGAACAGGTGCATCCGTCCGCCTGCCGTCCCGTCAGTCGAGCGTGTAGAAGTTGTGGCTCTCGGTGCCGAAGTACCCGATCGGCACGAAATTGAGCATCAGGATGGCGAAGCCGATCGCCGACAGCAACGCTGCCCGCCGCCCTCCCCAGCCGATTGCGCGGCGCGCGTACAACTCGAACGTATACACGCCCCAGCAGACCAGGACTATGAAGATCTTCGGGTCGAACAGCGACATTGCCTGCACGCGCGGGTCCGCCGTCGCCGACCCCACCTGCAGCAGCCAGACCCCGCCGACGGTGAGGCCGACGGTCAGGAAGATCCAGCCGATGGCGACGGCGCGGCTGTTCATGCGATCCAGGTTGTCGAGCGAGGGCAGCCGCGCGTAGAAGACGCCCAGGTGTTTCCCCTTCAGTTCCTTGAAGAGCAGCAGGTACGTGACGCTGATGACGCAGGCGAGGGCGAACGCGGCGTACGCCATCAGCAGCGACGAGACGTGCGTTTCGAACCAGCGACTCTCCAGCACCGGGGGACGCGCCGAGACGCTGTTGCCGATCGCCGGAATCAGTTGCAGCGCGACCAGCAGCGGCGCGATGAACAGTCCCATTGCGCGCTCGCCGGTCGTCATCTCGGTGTAGAGATAGGCGAGCCCCAGCACCCAGACGAATGCCGAAATGGCGCCGGTGGTGCCGGCCAGCGGGACATGTCCTACCTGCATCGTCTGCATGCCGATGATGAAGGTGTGGACGAGCGACCCGGCGCCGAGGGCCAGCGTGGCCAGTTGCCCGGACCGGGCGCTGCGCTGCCAGAAATGTATGGCGTAGGCGACGCCGGCCATGGCGTAAAGGAGAAGGGGAATCGCGTTCATCGTCGGCCGCTCGGTCCGTAGTAGCCCTGCTTGGTTCGTGCCGTGACGTGCTCCCGATCGGCGCGGACGATGATGCGACGCCAGGCGCCGTTGCGGAGCGGATTGGCCGAGATGTAGCCGACCGCGTACTGGCTTGACAGCTCCTCGGAAATCTGTTGATAGATGGCCGTCAGCTCCTCCACCTTCTCCGGAAAGAAGGCGCGGCCACCCGTTTCCTGGGCCAACTGGCGAAGAACGAAGTCCGCCTCGCGGAATCCGCGGCGGGTCCGGCTCTCCTCCGACTGCAGACCGATCGAGTAGATGGCGGTTTCGGAGCGCTTCGCCAGCTCGAGCACTTCATCGAACGTGACGAGGCTGGACGTGTCTTCTCCGTCCGAGAGAACGACGATTGCCTCCCGACGCAGGTCGGCCTCCTGCAGCGGAGCCTTGGCCATTTCCCGCAAGGCGATGTAGAGCGCGTTGTACAGCGATGTCGAGCCGCCCGCGGTGGTCTGGCGGATCGCGGTCTCGAGCAGCTCGATGTCGTTGGTGAACGTCTGGAGGATATCGACGCGGCTGTCGAAGTCGACGACCTCCGCGAGGTCTTCGGTCCGGAGCCGCTCCGCGAACCCGATCGCGGCCTCCTGCGCGGTGGTCATCCGCTCGTCCATGCTGGCGCTGGTGTCCATCAGCAGCGCCAGCGCGATGGGCAACTGGGTCTTCGTGAAGAAGGTGATGTCCTGTTGCACGCCATCTTCGTAAACGAGGAAATCGGCCTGTTCCAGGTCGGTCACGAACCGGCCGTCACCGTCGGTGACGGTAATGCTGAGCGAAACCACGTCGACGCCGGCCCGGAACGTCGGACTTCGCGTGTCGGGCGGCTGGGCGGACGCGGTGATTGCGAGCAGTGAGGCGCCGACTCCGGCGATTATCGCCCGCTTGACCCGGATCACGGCCGTTCTCCCTGTGTCCGGAGCGGGGTGCCGCGCGCGTCCATGTCGGGGCGGTTGACGTCGACGGAGACCGTCTCGGGCGGGATGAGAGCGCCGGGCCGGGAGTAGGTGACCAGGTACTGACCTCGCAACTCCGCCACGAGTTCGTCCATCGCGCGTTCGAGGGCGGAGCTGGCCAGAAGCTCCCGGTGGCGCCCGCCGCTCTCCGAAGGTCCCTGCTCAAGCAGCATGTCGCGCTCGATGATCTGCTGCCGATCGACGTTGCCGAACGCCCCGAAGTTGGCTCGCGTGTTTCGCCGATCGATGAGGGAGAAGATGTAGACGGAAGCGCCGCTCTCCTTCACCGCGTCCAGCGTCTGGCGGGCGTTCCGATTGCTGTAGTCGATCCCGTCGCTCGCCACCGCGACGATGACCGGACGCTCGGGCGCGCGCTGAACGATCCCGTCCGCCACTTGGTCTATGGCGTCGAGAAGGTACGCTGCTTCGCCCTGCCGCGGAAACACCTCGCCGATGCCCTCGAGGAGCCGCTCCAGGTCCCGGGTGGCGGGGACCAGGATGCGGGGCGCCCCGCCGAACGTGACGAGTGCGATCTCGTTGTCGCCATGCATCCCGTCCACGAACGCCTCGAGGCCGCTCCGGATGTGGGAGGTGGCGCGGACGGCTGCCTGGCTGGTGTCGGCAAGAAGGATGACGTGCCGGCCGTCACCCGCCGGCTCGACGCGGAGTACCTCGCGAGGCACGTCGTCCTCGCGGATCTCGAAATCCGTCGTCGTGAGATCGGGAACCGGTGCCCCGTCGTCGTCGAGGACCGAAACCAAGATCTGCCGCTCAGTCGGGGCGGACGTGGGCTGGGCGGCGACCGACGCGCCTGCCGTCAGCACGAGGACCAGCGCGCACGCCGCGCGGTAGTGCGCCATGGGTTGTCAAACCTGATGCGAGTATATAGAATCTGCGCGGTTTTCCGGCCCGCACGCGCGCGCTCCCGAACCGAAGATGCTCGACGCCTACATACCGATTCTCCTGTTCATTCTCGTCGCGATCGGGTTCGCGATCTTCACCCTGATGATCTCGAAACTGGTCCATTCGAGCGGTTTCAACAAAGTGAAGCTGGAGCCGTACGAGTGCGGGATCGAGCCGCTCACCGACGCGCGCGATCGATACAGCGTGCGGTACTACCTGGTGGCGATGCTCTTCGTCATCTTCGACGTCGAGACGGTCTTCATGTTTCCCTGGGCGGTCGTCATGGACGAGCTGGCGCTCTTCGGCCTGATCGAGATGCTGGTCTTCCTCTTCATCCTGGTGATCGGCTACGTGTACGCCTGGCGCAAGGGCGCGCTCGACTGGGCCTGACGGCAGGGCCGGCAAACGACTTCCATGACGGACGAGAGCAAGCCGCAGGGGCCGGAAGGCGGAGCGCCGGCGCGGCCCGCGCCCGGAGCCGAGACGGGAACCGCCCCGCAGCCGAAGCCCTTGCCCCGGCCCGCACCGGGGGCCGCTGCCCGGCCGCGGCCGAAGCCGAAGCCGAAAGCTCCGCCGGAGCCTCCCAAGGGCCCCGAGGACCAGGCGCCCCCCGACGGGATGGCGTTGCCGCCGGCGGTTACGGCGCTACAAGAAGGGGTGCCGGGCGCCGTTTCGCAGGTTTCCTTTTGGGTGGGTGACTGGACGGTCATCGTTGCCGCCGATCGCCTGCTCGACGTAATGCGCTTCCTGCGTGACGATCCCGCAACCACGTTCGATTACTGCTCGGACGTCACGGCGGTCGATTGGCCGCCGCGGGAGCAGCGCTTCGACGTGATCTACTGCCTGTACTCCACCCGCCATCGCCACCGTCTGCGCGTGAAGGTGCGGGCCGGCGAGGACGATCCGATCGAATCGGTCACGTGCCTCTGGACGGCGGCGAACTGGCTGGAGCGCGAAGTGTGGGATCAGTTCGGCGTGAACATCGTGAATCATCCCGACCTGCGCCGGATCCTGATGCCGGACGAGTGGCAGGGCCACCCGCAGCGGAAGGACTATCCGCTGGAGGGTCCGGGCGAGCTGTTGATGGAGAACCCGCAGGACTGGCTTCGGGTCCGGAACCTGCCGGACGAAGCGGTGGTGGGCGCCGCCGACGAGGAGATCGAATAGCGTGGCCGATCCGATGGCGACAACGCTCGCCCCCCCGCGCGCCTCGGCGACGCAGTTCGACACCGACGAACTCGTCATCAACATGGGACCGCAGCACCCCAGCACGCACGGCGTGCTGCGCGTGGTGCTGAAGCTCGACGGCGAGAAGGTGATAGACGCCGACTGCGTCATCGGCTATATCCACCGCGGCATCGAGAAGCTGTCGGAGAATCGCGACTGGACGCAGATCATCCTGCTCACCGATCGGATGGACTACGTCGCCGCCGCCACCAACAACCTCGGCTACTGCGAGGCGGTCGAGAAGCTGATGCAGGTCGAGGTGCCGCGTCGGGCCCGCTACGTCCGGACCATCCTGGCGGAGCTGCAGCGGATCGCAAGCCACTGCCTCTGGCTGGGAACGCACGCGATGGACATCGGCGCGATGACCGTCCTGCTGTATGCGTTTCGCGAGCGGGAGTTCGTGCTCGACCTGTTCGAAGAGTTCTGCGGCGCCCGCCTCACCTACAACTCGATGCGCGTAGGCGGTCTGCCGCTCGACATCCCGCCCGGCTGGGATCAGAAGGTGCTCGCCTTCTGCGACCTGATGGAAGGGAAGCTGAACGACTACGAGACGCTGCTGACCAACAACCGGATCTGGCTGAAGCGGACGCGCAACGTCGGCGTCATCCCGGCCGACGAAGCGATCGGGCTCGGGCTGTGCGGCCCGCCGCTTCGAGGATCCGGCGTGCTGCGCGACGTACGGAAGGACGAGCCGTACGCGGCGTACGACGAATTCGACTTCAACATCCCGATCGGCACGAACGGCGACACCTACGACCGCTATCTGATCCGGATGGACGAGTTCCGCGAGTCGATCCGGATCATCCGCCAGGCGATCGAGGGGATACCGGAGGGACCGTTCGTCGGCAAGGTGCCACGACTGCTGAAGCCGGCCGCCGGCGAGACCTACCACGCGATCGAATCGCCCAAGGGCGAGTTGGGTTACTTCATCGTGAGCGATGGGAAGTCGACCAACCCGTACCGATTCCGCGTCCGGCCGCCGTCGTTCTGCAACCTGCAGGGGCTCCGGCGCCTGGTGGTGGGGCACATGGTCGCGGACGTCGTGGCGCTGATCGGCACCATCGACATCGTTCTGGGGGAGGTGGACCGGTAGGTCGGCTGGCCGCCCGGCGAACGCCATGAACTTCCTCGAGAGCGTCGTCGTCCCGTTGCTCAAGATCGCCGTGCTGCTGAACGCGGTGCTGGTCGCGGTCACCTTCCTGGTGCTGATGGAGCGGAAGGTGATCGCCTGGGCGCAGTCGCGGCTCGGTCCGATGCGCGTCGGGCCGTACGGCATCCTGCAGGCGATCGCCGACCCGATCAAGCTGATCCTCAAGGAGGACATCACCCCGCGGAAGGTGGATCGCTACGTCTTCACCCTGGCCCCGATCCTGAGTCTGGTGCCCGCGCTGGTGGTGTTCTCGGTGGTGCCGTTCGGGCCGGACCCGCTCTACTACATCAGTGACGTCAACATCGGCCTGCTGTTCATCATCGCGGTGACGTCGATCGGCGTCTACGGGATCATCCTGGGCGGCTGGGCGTCGAATTCCAAGTACCCGCTGCTGGCCAGCCTGCGGGCCTCGGCGCAGCTCATCAGCTACGAGATCGCGGTGGTGATGACGCTCGTGAGCGTGGTCCTGACCACGGGCACGCTCAACCTCGTCGACATCGTCGAGGCGCAGCGCGACGGCGGGCTGTGGTTCGCCTTCATCCAGCCGGTGGCCCTGGTGCTGGTCTTCATCGGCGGCCTCGCCGAGACCAACCGCGCGCCGTTCGACCTGCCGGAGGCGGAGACGGAACTGACCGGCGGGTTCCACACCGAGTACAGCGGGATGCGGTTCGCGCTCTTCTTCCTGGCGGAATACGCCAACATCATCGTCATCTCCGCGATCGTGGTCATCATGTTCTTCGGGGGCTGGCTCCGGCCGTTTCCCAGCATCGAGGCGCTGGCCTTCCTCGACTTCGTGCCCCCCTGGATCTGGTTCACCGGGAAAGTCTTCCTTTCCCTCTACGTCTTCATCTGGATCCGGGCTACGCTTCCGCGCTTCCGCTACGACCAGTTGATGGCGCTCGGCTGGAAAGTGCTGATCCCGGTGGCGATCGCCAACCTGGTGGTGACCGGCGTGCTGAAGGTACTGCTGTAGACGATGGCTGACGCGCTGGTCTTCTGGCTGCTCGCGGCGTTGATTCTCGGCTTGGGGATCGGGGTGGTTTCCGCCCGGAGCGCGGTCCACAGCGTGCTGTTCCTGGTGATGAACTTCCTCCTCGTGGGGGTCCTCTACGTGACGCTCGCGGCGGAGTACGTGGCGGTGATCCAGGTGCTGGTGTACGCCGGCGGGATCGTCGTTCTCTACCTGTTCGTCGTCATGCTCGTCAACCTGAAGAAGGAGCCGGAGCGCTACTCCGACCCGCGGCGCGCCGCCCGTACCGGCCTGATCCTGGCCGGCGCGGTACTGGCCGAGCTGGTCGGCATCGCGGTGGTGGTGGCCTATCGGGGGATGGGAGCGTCGGCGGCGTCGGGCGGTCTCGGCTCCGACACGCCGTTCGCAACCGGCAACACCGAGCAGCTCGGCTGGGTGCTCTACACCAACTACCTGATTCCGTTCGAGCTGGCGTCGATGCTGCTGCTCGTGGCGATGATCGGAGCCATCGTGCTCTCGAAGCGCCACCTCGGCGAGATGCGGGGAGCGGACGAGGGGAGCGGAGAATAGCGATGGGCCTGCTCGAGGTTACGCCGCTCCACTACAGCCTGCTCGCGGCGGCGCTGTTCATGATCGGCGTCATCGGCGTTCTGGTGCGCCGCAACGTCATCATCATCTTCATGTCGATCGAGTTGATCCTGAACGCGGTCAACATCAACCTGATCGCGCTCGCGCACCAGCTGCAGGATCTGGCCGGGCAGGTATTCGTCGTCTTCGTCATCGCGGTGGCGGCGGCCGAGGCGGCGGTGGGCCTCGGCATCATCATCGCGTTCTACCGCAACAAGGAGACCGTCAACATCGACGAGATTCAGTTGATGCGGTGGTAGCACGGTAGTTTCATGGACCTCATCTGGTTGATCCCGCTCCTGCCCGGAATCGGCGCCGCCGTCAACGGCCTGATCGGGATCCGCTATTTCAGCAAGAAGACCGCCGGCATGCTCGCCGTCACGACGATGGCGGGCGCGCTCGTCCTGAGCATCAACGCGTTCGCGCAACTGCTGGGCGATCCCGACCGCTACCACAAGGTCGAGGTGGCGCACTGGATCCCGCCAATCCCGCTCGAGACGGTAGGCGGCATGGGCTCGTTCGAGGTGCCCTGGGCGTTCACCCTCGACCCCCTCAGCGGGATGATGCTGCTGGTCGTGACCGGCATCGGATTCCTCATTCACATCTACTCCGTCGGCTACATCGACCACGAGCCGCGGGGCGGCGTGGCGCGCTTCTTCTGCTACCTGAATCTCTTCTGCTTCTTCATGCTGACGCTGGTGCTGGGGAGCAACTTCCTGGTGATGTTCGTCGGCTGGGAAGGGGTGGGGCTCTGCTCCTACCTGCTGATCGGCTACTGGTACACGAAGAAGAGCGCGTCGGATGCCGGCAAGAAGGCGTTCATCGTCAACCGCATCGGCGACTGGGGCTTCATCCTCGGTATCTTCCTGGTCTTCTTCACGTTCGGGACGCTCGACTTCCGCGCGGTGGCGGAGGCCGCCTCGGCGATGCCGGTCGAGACCGCCGCGGTCGGCTTCGGCGTCCTGTCGCTCATCTGCATCCTGCTCTTCATCGGGGCCGCAGGAAAGAGCGCGCAGATTCCGCTGTACGTCTGGCTGCCCGATGCGATGGAAGGCCCGACGCCGGTCTCCGCCCTGATCCATGCCGCGACGATGGTGACGGCGGGCGTCTACATGGTCTGCCGCAACGCCGTGCTGTTCGAGCAAGCGCCGATGGTGATGCTGATCGTCGCGGTGGTCGGCGTGCTGACGGCGTTGATGGCGGCGACGATCGGCCTCGTCCAGACCGACATCAAGCGGGTGCTGGCGTACTCCACGGTGTCGCAGCTCGGCTACATGTTCCTCGCAACCGGGGTCGGCGCGTTCGCGGCGGGCGCCTTCCACCTGATGACGCACGCCTTCTTCAAGGCGCTCCTCTTCCTCGGCAGCGGCTCGGTCATCCACGGGATGAACGAGGAGCAGGACATGCGGAGGATGGGCGGCCTGAAGTCGAAGATGCCGATCACCTTCTGGACGATGACGATCGGCGCAGTGGCCATCGCCGGCATCCCGCCGCTGTCGGGATTCTTCAGCAAGGACGAGATCCTCTACCGGACGTTCCTGCACAGCCCGGTTCTCTGGGGCCTCGGCGCCCTGACCGCCCTGATGACGGCGTTCTACATGTTCCGGCTGATCAACATGACGTTCTTCGGCGCCTACCGTGGCCCGGCTCCCGATGCGCATGGCGGAGACCACCACGGCGACGCCCACGGGCACGGGGACGACGGCGGGCACGGCCATGCCTGGCACGGGCCGCACGAGTCGCCTCGCGTGATGACCTGGCCGCTGATCGTGCTCGCGGTCGGCGCGGTCATCGCCGGTTTCGTCGGCGTCCCGGCGGCGCTCGGCGGCAGCAACATGATCGAGCATTTCCTCGAGCCGAGCTTCACCGTGCCCGGAGCGCTGCATGCCGCCGAGGAGGAGCACCACTACGAAATCGAGTGGGCGTTGATGGCGTTCTCGGTGCTGCTGGCGGTCGGCGGCATCTGGTTTGCGCACCGCAACTATGTGCAGCAGCCGGAGAGGTCGGAGCAGATGGCTGCTTCGTTCGCCGGCGCCCACCGCGTCCTGACCAACAAGTACTACGTCGACGAGCTGTACGACGCGACGGTCGTGCGCGGCACCATGGGGAGCGCGGGCGGCCTGTGGACGGTCGACAAACGGGTGGTGGACGGTGCGGTGAACGGTACCGGCTGGACCACCATCATGGGGTCATGGGTATCCCATGTCCTCGACAAGTATGTCGTCGACGGCCTGGTCAACCTGACCGCCTGGGTCTGCGGGGAAGCCAGCTACGTGTTCCGCCGCGTGCAGACCGGTTTGATTCAGAACTACGCGTTCGCCACGCTGGTCGGGGTGTTCGCTTTCATCACGTGGTACCTGTTTGCCCGCTAGCCTGGCCACGAGTGCAGTGTCATGAATAACGTCCTCGACTTCCCGCTGCTGTCGCTGATCCTGTTCACGCCGCTGGTCGGCGCGATCATCCTGCTGTTCGTCAGCCAGCAGAACGGGAACCTGATCCGCTGGATCGCCAACATCACGGCCGGCGCCGGTTTCCTGGTGTCGCTCCCGCTCTGGTTCTGGTACGACGGCTCGAATCCCGAGTGGCAGTTCCGCGAGCAGCTGGAGTGGATTCCGTCCATCGGCGCTTCCTACAGCCTCGGCGTCGACGGCTTCAGCGTGCTGCTGATCCTGATGACGACGATGATGGGTGTCATAGCGGTCCTGTCGTCGTGGACCGCCATCACGATGCGAGTGAAGGAGTACTACTTCTTCCTGCTGATGTTGCAGACCGGGATGATCGGCGCCTTCGTCGCGCTCGACTTCCTGCTCTTCTTCCTCTTCTGGGAAGTGATGCTGGTGCCGATGTACTTCCTCATCGGCATCTGGGGCAGCGACAACCGGCTCTACTCGGCGATCAAGTTCTTCCTCTTCACGCTGGTCGGCAGCGTCATCATGCTGCTCGGCATCCTGGCCGTCTACTTCTACCAGCACTCGATCACCGGGGTGTACACGTTCGACGTGACGGTGTTCCACGAGCTGAACATCCCGTACGACCTGCAGTGGTGGATCTTCCTCGCGTTCTTCCTCGGGTTCGCGGTCAAGGTGCCGATGTTCCCGTTCCACACCTGGCTGCCCGACGCGCACACCGACGCGCCGACGGCAGGGTCGGTCATCCTGGCCGCGGTCCTGCTGAAGATGGGGACCTACGGCTTCATTCGCTTCAGCCTGCCGATCCTGCCCGAGGGGTCGGCGGCATTCGTGCCGGCGGTCGTGCTCCTGTCGATCATCGGGATCGTGTACGGCGCGCTGGTCGCCATGGCGCAGCGCGACTGGAAACGCCTGGTGGCGTACTCGAGCGTCAGCCACATGGGGATGGTGATGCTCGGCATGTTCGCGCTGACGCCGGTCGGCATCACCGGCAGCATCGTGCAGCAGCTCAACCACGGCATTTCGACCGGGGCGCTGTTCCTCATCGTCGGCATCGTCTACGAGCGGCGGCACACCCGGCTCATCGCGGAGTACGGCGGGCTGTCGAAGGTCATGCCGATCTACGCGGCGGTCTTCCTGGTGATGACGATGTCGTCGATCGGATTGCCGACGCTGAACGGCTTCATCGGCGAGCTGCTGATCCTGCAGGGGATCTTCGTCGTTTCGAAGGTCTGGGCGTTCTTTGCCGCGAGCGGCATCGTGCTGGGCGCCGCCTACATGCTCTGGCTCTACCAGCGGACGATGTTCGGAACCGTGGACAACCCGAAGAACGAGGGGCTGCCCGATCTCACCCTGCGCGAATTCGCGACGTTCGTGCCGTTGCTGATTCTGGCCGTCTGGATTGGCCTCTACCCGAAGCCGTTCCTTGACCGGCTCGAAACCTCGGTCGACAAGGTGATGATGCGGGTGGACGGCGACTACACGCCGCGGTTCGCGCTGCGCGAGGCGGACGACGGAGCGGTCGAGGTGGAGGTCGATGCCGGCCCGGCCGCGGCTGACGCGGCGGGGAACTAGCTGCTAGCCGCCAACAGGAACCTGAATGCCAGCCGGATTCACCGCCGCCGACTTCTACTACATCCTGCCGGAGATCCTGCTGACGGCGGGCGCGCTCATCGTGCTCGTGGTCGACGTCCTGTTCCCGAAGGGGGACCGGGCCATCCTCGGCGCCACGCTGGTGACGCTGGTGGTGACCGGCGGAGTCGTCCTGGCGTTCGCCGGCGTCGATCTGACGGTGTCGGCGGGCCTCCTGGCGATTGACGGCTTCGCCGCGTTCTTCAAGACGATCTTCATCCTGTCGGCGGTGCTGACGGTCCTGATGTCGGCGCCTTACCTGAAGGTCGAGGGGGTGCGCGCCGGCGAGTACTGCTTCCTGATTCTCTGCGCCACGCTCGGCATGATGTTCATGGCGTGCGGGATCGATCTGATCACGCTTTTCATCGGCCTCGAGACGATGGCGATCTCGTTCTACATCCTGGCCGGCTTCCTGAAACCGAGCCAGCGGTCGAACGAGGCGGCGGTGAAGTACTTCCTGCTGGGCGCCTTCTCGCTCGGCATCCTTCTCTACGGGATGTCGCTGCTCTACGGCGCGACCGGCACCACCAACCTGGCGGGCATCGCCGAGTCGGTCGCCGATTCGGGCAGCTCGCTGCTGCTCACGCTGGCGATCATCCTGGTGGCGGCCGGCATGGGCTTCAAGATCGCCGCCGTCCCGTTCCACATGTGGGCGCCCGATGTCTACGAGGGATCGCCGACGCCGGTGACCGCGTTCCTGTCGGTCGGTTCGAAAGCGGCCTCGTTCGCGATGCTGATCCGGATCTTCGTCGAGGGCTTGCCGGCTCTTGCCGCCGACTGGCAACTGATCTTCTGGGTGCTGGCCGCGATCACGATGACCGTCGGCAACATCGCCGCCATCACCCAGACCAACACGAAGCGGATGCTGGCCTACTCGTCGATCGCCCACGCCGGCTACGTGCTGATCGGGCTCGTGGCTGGCACCGGCCGCGGCGTCGCCGCGGCGATGGTCTACCTCTTCGTCTACATCTTCATGCAGCTCGGCGCGTTCGCCGTGATCACCATGCTCCGCCGGAAGGACGTGGTGGGAGACGAACTGAAGGACCTGAGCGGCCTCTACATCCGCCAACCGCTCGCCGCCGTCGCGATGCTGATCTTCATGCTGTCGCTCGGCGGCATCCCGCCCACCGCCGGTTTCATGGGCAAGCTCTGGCTCTTCAGCGCCGCGATCGAGTCGGGCCTCGTCTGGCTCGCCGTCATCTTTGTCGTCAACAGCGTCATCTCGCTCTACTACTACTACCGCATCGTCGTCTTCATGTGGCTCAAGGACGAGCAGTTCGGCTCCCCGATCAGCATGACGCCCGCCATCGCGACCGCGCTTGTCATCGCGGTCATCGGCTCGCTCCTCTTCGGTGTCCTGCCCAATCAGCTCTTCGACAGCGCGATGGTCGCCATCGACATGTCGGCGGCCTCGTTCCCCGGCGCGCCCGGCAACTGATCCCGTCGGCGCGTCCGCCTCCTTGGTGCGCCGGCCCTGGTGCGCCGGCCTCCAGGCCGGCACTCAGATCGTCGAGAAGACGATAATCGTGCGTAGGGATGGCGCCACGGCGCTTGGTGTCGCGCCTCATGTCCGGGCGCCGACACCGTTGACGAGGTTCGGGTGAACTAGATCGCTGGCTGGGCTGGGTAGACTGTTTTTATACCCACAAAACCAGCAGCTACATATGTTTTTTTGGTGTGTTTTGGCGCGGCCCGCAGTTCGCCCCCCGAACCGGAGAGCGGTCGACCGGGGTACCCGCGTGCCGGAACCGCAGTTCTTGCCCCGGCCGTACCCGCTTGGTAAGATTCATCGTTTGTTTTGCTTCGGGAGGGGGCCGTCCGGGGCTGGCCGGATGCTAACCGGCGAACCGGACGGCTCGGACACGCGCCACTGGCGAGCGTTCGCATGCCCGACGAGCGAGACCCGTACCTGGCGCGTTCCTTCCGTTTCCTGCAAGAGAACATCCGCAGGGCAGGACCGGCGGCAGCGGCCAGTTACACGTTGATCGGGGCGATTCTGTTTCTCGGCGGTTCCGGCTACGCGTTGGACCGCTGGCAGGGCACGGAACCGTGGGGTTTGCTGGTCGGGCTGCTGGCGGGACTTGTGGTCGGTTTCTACGAGATGGCGAAGGTGGTCTGGCGCCGGTAGGCGTTGGCGGACGGCGGCACGGTTAACGCGCGACCCGACACGGAATGATGGAGATGCGGACAACCTGGATCACCGGCGCGCTTGTCGTTGCCGCCGGCTCCATCGTGGCCCTGGCCGTCCCCGCCGCGGCTCCGGCGGTGCTGCTCGGCATGTTGGGACCGCTCGTCGTCGCCACCGGTTCGCTGGTGGCGATGGATCGGGCCTACCGGCAAAGCCCCGAGCGCGTATCCAGATTGATGCTCCGACTGTTCCTTGGCAAGATCGTGGCGTTCGGCGCCTATGTCGCGCTGGCGATCGCCGTGCTGACGCTCGATCCGATCTGGTTCATCGGCAGCTTCACTGTTTCATTCGTTGCTTTCCACCTGGCCGAGGCCGTGCACCTGCAGCGGCTGTTCTCGAACTGACCCCCGGAAACGATGCTTCAGCCTGAACACGACGACCACGCTGTCGATCCGGCGGCGGAGCACGCAGCCGAGGGATTCGACGCCGGCGAGGTGATCATCTCGCACGTCGCGAACGGATCGCTCGAGCATCCCATCCTGCACCTGCCGCCGGTCTTCGGTATCGATTTCTCGATCACGAAGCACGTCTTCATGCTGCTGCTCGTCGCGACGGCCGTCTTCCTTCTGATTACGACAACCGTCCGCCGCTACCTGCGGCAGGACCGAATGATTCCGGCCGGCTTCATGAACGCGCTCGAGTTCGTCGTCGTGTTCATTCGCGACTCGATAGTCCTCCCCAACGTCGGCGCCAAGTACGTCAAGACGTGGGCGCCGCTGGTTCTCACTTTCTTCTGCTTCATCCTGGTAGCGAACGCGGTCGGGCTGATCCCGATGTTCGAGGTGGTCGGCCTGCTAGACCACTACGTGCTCCACACCGGCGAGCACTCGGTGGTCAAGAACATCATCCACGGCGGCACCACCGCGACGGCCAACTTCAACGTCACCGCGGGACTTGCCACGGTCACCTTCTTCTCCATCATCGTCGCCGGTACGCTTGCGCACGGCTTCGTCAAGCACTGGGTCAATCTGGTGCCGCACGGCCTCGCGTGGCCGCTCTACATCCTTCTGATCCCGATCGAAGTGATGGGCATGTTCGTCAAGCCGTTCGCGCTGACGATGCGGCTTGCCGCCAACATGACGGGCGGACACATCGCCATTCTCTCGATCCTCGGCTTCGTCTTCATCTTCTCGGAACTCTTCGGCGCGGCCGCCGGCGTCGGCGTTGGCGTGGCGGTCTCGCTGCCGCTGGCGGTAGGTATCAGCGCGCTCGAGATCATCGTCATCCTGGTGCAGGCATACGTCTTCACCCTGCTCACGGCCGTGTTCATCGGCATGGCCATCAACGTGCATCACTGATCGCAAGACACAAACACAAACGAAACGGAGGGTTACACGGATGGAAGGCTTGTACATCGTCGGCGCGGCGCTGGGGCTCGGACTGATCGTTATTGGCGCGGGCCTCGGGATCGGCCGTTTCGCCGCCGCCGCCGCCGAAGGCATAGCGCGGCAGCCCAGCGCCGCCGCACAGATCACTGGCGCGGTCAACCTGCCGCTCTTCCTGCTCGAAGGCGTCGCGATCCTCGCCGAGGTCTTCATTCTCGTCATCGTCCTGCTCCAGTAGGGAACCCTCATGGACCTGGTCCGCATCGAACCCGGGTTGTACTTCTGGGCGATCGCGGTCTTCCTGACCCTCTTCACGCTGCTCAGGAAGTTCGCGTGGAGGCCGCTCCTCAACGCGCTGGAGGAGCGGCAGGAGAGCATCCGGAAGTCGCTCGACGACGCCGAGACCGCCAAACGCGAACTGGCGGAGGTGCAGGAGAAGGCGGAGGCGCTGATCGGCCAGGCGCGCATTGAGGCGGACGCCATCCTGGTCGAAGCCCGCGCCGACGGCAGGAGGCTGCGCGAAGAGATGAAGGCGCAGGCCCGAAGCGAGGCGCAGTCGATAGTCGGAAACGCCCAGCGGCAGATTCAGCTCGAGCGTGACCGGGCGGTTGCCCAGATCCGGGAGGAAGCGGTAGACCTATCCCTGGCCATCGCCTCCAAGCTCATCCGGCGCAACCTCACCCGGGCCGACAACGAATCCCTGATAGACGACGCCCTCAAGCAGGTCGAGTCACGGCGGATTCAGTAGCCAGGGGCTCGTCGAACGCCCACCGCCATTCACCAGACGGTGAACTCGTAGCAGCCGGGCGCCACCAGGAGGCGCGTCTCGTCCGGGAAGTGGAGGCTCGACGGGAGCACCAGCCCGGCCGCCTCCAGTTGGACCGTCCGGATCTTCTCACCGTCCGGGTTGTAGACGTAGAGGTAGGGCACGGACAGCGCGATCCAGAGGTTGCCGCGCTGGTCGAGCGCCGCGGTCCGGACGTTCGGCGGGACGACCGGCAGGGTGCGGCCCCGTTCGTCGGTCCGTTCGGGCCAGATGGCCGGCAGGTTGTTGGCGATCGGGTCGACTTCCGGACCCTGCACGACGCGCTCGAACACCAGCGCTCCGTCGCGGTCGTACTTCCGGAACGCGGGCCGCCCCCCCTGGAAGACGAAGTAGTAGCCGCCGGTCGCGGGGTCGGCGAGCGGGATTCCGCTGTTGAGCGCGATGTGCAGGTCCCGCTCCGACTCGTGGCCGGTGGCCCGGAACAATCCGATGGTCTGGTACGGGTAGCCGTTCAGGCTGTAGAGCGTGATCAAACCGCCGCTCTCCGCCTGATTGATCAGGATCGCGCGGCCGGTGAACTCGAGCGAGCCGATTCCGTTGAGCACCCAGTCGCCCAGCGTCAGGCGGGGCGCCGCCCGGCCCGGAATCCGGAAGCTGCCGAGGCGCGTCCCGTCGTTCTCGAACAGTTGCACCCGCTCCCGCCCCTCCGGCGCGTCGGCGACGACGAATCGGCCGCCCGCGCCCAGGTCGAGCGTGCTCGCCGAGATGATTCGCCCCTCTTCCGGGCCTATCTGCACGAGTTGCTCCGCCGAGTCGGCGCCGGGTGCGAGGCGGTAGACGGAATGGCCGCGCCGGTCGAAGACGTAAGCGGATCCGTCGTCCGACTCCTGATACACGGAAGGCTCGCGGAACGTGCCCACGACGTGCGCCGGCAGGCCGCCCGAGGATCGGAGGCGTTCGACCTGCTGTGCGCCGGGTGCGCCTGCGGCGAGCAGCGCGATGGCGAGCGGAACCCAGAATCTGGCAGCCCGTGGTGAAACCCCCGCTACAGTCGAGCGGCGATTAGAGGGTCGGATCAGTAGCCCGCTACCTCACGCACGGCGTCGAGGATGTCGGACGCCTGCGGGAGGATCGCCTCCTCGAGAACGGGGGCGTACGCGACGGGGCAGTCGAGCGCGGCGACGCGCTTGATCGGCGCGTCGAGCTGATCGAACAACTCGTCCGCGATCCGCGCCGCCAACTCGCCGCCGAAACCGCAGGTGAGCTGATCCTCGTGGGCGATGACGACGCGGCTGGTCGCGCGCACCGCCTCGGCGATGCCGTCCCAGTCGTACGGCGCGATAGTCCGCAGGTCGATCACGCGGACATCGATTCCCTCCTGGCTTGCCCGTTGTGCGGCCAACAGGGTGCGTTGCACCAGGGCGCCCCAGGTGATGACCGTGACGTCGGCCCCATCGCGGCGGACCGCCGCGCGGCCGAACGGCAGCGTGTAGTCCGCGCCCGGGTAGACGCCTTTGTTGTAGGTCTGGCGGTAAAGGTGCTTGTGCTCCAGGAAAAGGACCGGATCGTCACACCGGATCGCGGTGCGCAGCAGGCCGGCCGCATCCTCCGCGTCCGACGGGAAGGCGATCCGCAGGCCGGGGCAATGGGCGAAGATGCTCTCGCCCGACTGGCTGTGGTACAGGGCGCCCCCCCTGAGGTAGCCGCCGATGGGCGCCCGGATCACGACAGGGCACGACCAGGCATTGTTCGACCGGTAGCGGAGCATGGTCAGCTCGTCCCGGATCTGCATCATGGCCGGCCAGATGTAGTCGAAGAACTGAATCTCCACCACCGGCTTCAATCCGCGGATGGCCATGCCGATCGCGCGTCCGACGATGTTCGCCTCGGCGAGCGGCGAGTTGAAGACGCGGTCCGAACCGTACGCACGCTGCAGGCCGAGGGTCGCCTTGAACACGCCGCCCTTGCCGGGCACTTCCGACAGGATCTCGGCGCGGCTGGCGTCCGCGACGTCCTCGCCGAAGATCACGATCCGCGGATCTCGACCCATTTCGTCCCGCAGGGTCCGGTTAATGGCGGTGACCAGCGTGTCCGCCTTAGGCCCTTCCACGTCGGCCGCGCCGGTCGCGTCTCCGCCTCCGGCGGGCGTGGACTCGAACGTCGCGGACGTGGGATCGATGTCCGGGGAATAGACGTACAGCGTGGCTTCACCGACCTCCGGCTTGGGGGCTGCGATGGCCCGATCCGTCGCCTGCTGAATCTCGCGCGCGACATCGTCGGCAATGGCGGCGAGCTCCGCTTCGTTCGCGTGGCCGCCCTCGCGAAGGAACTGCGCGAACCGGCGCAGTGGGTCACGCGCCGCCTCCGCCGCGCGTTCCTCCTCGATCTTGTAGTTGCGCTCGTCGTCCGACATCGAATGGGAGTACGGACGGACGACATGCGCATGCACGAAGGCGGGACCGGAACGGGCGCGAGCCCAGGCGACCGCCTCGGCCATCGCGTCGTAGCTGGCGATGCCGTCGGTGCCGTCCACGCGCACGACGTGAAGGCCGGGGAACGACTCGACGAGGCCCGAGATGTCACCGCCCGCTGTCTGCACCTCGACCGGCACGGAGATCGCGTAGCCGTTGTCCTCCACCAGGTAGACGACTGGCAGGTTGCGGTTGCAGGCGGTGTTGAGTGACTCCCAGAACTCGCCGCCGCTCGTCTGGCCGTCTCCCATCGACACCAGCACCACCTCGTCGTCCACGCCGTCTACGAGCGTTTCGAGGCCGGACACCCGCTGCCGCAGGTCGCCCGCCTCTGCCGCGCCGACCGCGTGCAGGCATTGCGTCGTGCAGCAACTCGACGGCGAGACGATCTGCAGGCGGGGCGAACTCCAGTGGGTAGGCATCTGCCGGCCGCCGGAGAATGGCTCGTGCCGGGCGCCCACCGCGCTGAGCAGCATCTCCTCGGCGGTCAGGCCAAGCGCCAGGCAGAGCGCCCGGTCGCGGTAGTAGGGGAAGACCCAGTCGTGGCCCGGCCGGAGCGCCAGCCCCGCCGCCACCTGCACCGCCTCGTGGCCGGCGCCGCTGATCTGGAAGTAGCTGAGGCTCTGGTTCTTGAGTTGCAGCTCCCGGTCGTCAAGACGCCGCGCGAGCAGCATCGTCCGGTAGAAGCGATGCAACTGTTCGCGTGTCAGTCCCGCCGTCCGATGCGCCGCCGCGGTTCGAGCGCTGGCCGAAGCCCCGTTGGCAATGCCCGGCTGCTTCATGCTCCGGAGCCTCCGGGGAGAGCGGAAGCGCCGGGCGCCGGCCAGCCTGATGGCATGACGAGCACACTCACACTATATCACGGTGGCGGCGTGGCAACTGCCGTCGAGGATCTATCTCCAGTCACCGCAAACTGTTTGCTATCATAGAGTTATAGGGACCGGTCCTGTTTCCCCAACCGGAGGACGCCTGATGCCTGTCGCCCCCGTCGTCCATCGCTGGGACGAGATCGCTCTGGACAAGGTGACCGAGCTGGTTTCGCGCAAGATCGTCGCCGGCGAGCGGCAGATGCTGGCGCAGGTCTACCTGAAGCGAGGCGCTCTGGTCCCGCTCCATCGACACGAGAGCGAGCAACTGCAGTACGTCCTGCAAGGCGCCCTTCGGGTGGTGGTCGATGGCGCCGAGGTCGTAGTGCGGGAGGGGGAGGTGCTGCGAATCTCGCCCGGAGCCGCTCATCAGGCAGAGGCGCTCGACGACACCTTCACGCTGGAGACGTTCAGTCCGATCCGCGAGGACTGGCTCGCGTCCCGCCGAGTGCCGGCGGGCTCTCCGGTGGGCGAGTGAGTGTGCGACACTCTCCGGCGACATGCTGCGCGCGGGACTGATCGGCTTCGCCTCATCCGGCAAGACGACGCTTTTTCACCTGTTGACGCGGGGACACGAGGGCCGTGCGGGAGGTCGCAACGACGCGAGCATTGGCCAGGCGCATGTGCCGGACACGCGGCTCGATCGGCTGGCCGCCCTGTACTCGCCGAAGAAGCGAACGCCGGCGGCGGTGACATTCGCTGATATGGCGGCGCGGCGCGGCGCGGACGGTGGCGCCGGAGCGGGTGCGCTGGTGGACGTCACGCCGTACCGCACGGCCGACGCACTACTGCATGTCGTCCGTGCCTTTCATGATGACGCGGTACCGCATCCGGCCGGCTCGGTGGATCCTGGGCGTGACACGCGGGCGATGGAGGACGAGCTGATTCTGGCCGACCTCGCGGTGGCGGAAAAGCGGATCGGACGGCTGGAGCAGGACAGGAAGAAGGGAGC
Source organism: Acidobacteriota bacterium (assembly GCA_009838525.1). Taxonomy (NCBI): domain Bacteria; kingdom Pseudomonadati; phylum Acidobacteriota; species Acidobacteriota bacterium. The sequence continues at coordinate 163,912 of VXRJ01000011.1, read as the reverse complement.
ACTGAAGCAGGCCCGGGAGGGAGAAGCGGAGTTGGCCGTGCTCCAGCGCTGCGTAGAGGCGCTCGAAGCGGGAACGCCGCTGCGCACCCTGCAGCTCGATGCGAACGATGCGCGGCGCCTGCGCGGCTTTCAGTTCCTTTCCGAGAAGCCGCTGCTGCTGGTGTTCAACGTCGACGAGGCGGATGTCGCCCGCGCGACCGGCGAAGCGGTGTCGGTCGCCGGACTGGGCGGTTTTGTTGCGGCTCCCTCGATTCACGCCCTCAGCGTCTGCGCGAAGATCGAACTGGAGATTGCGCAGCTCGACCCGGACGATGCCGCCGTGTTCCTGGCCGATCTCAATCTCTCCGAGCCGGGGCTGGACCGCGTGATTCGCGCGACCTACGACCTGCTCGGCTACATCAGTTTCTTTACGGTCGGCGAGGATGAATGCCGCGCCTGGTCGATCCCGGCGGGGACCGGCGCACAGGAGGCGGCGGGCGAGATCCACACCGATCTGGCGCGCGGCTTCATCCGGGCCGAGGTGGTCGATCACGACCGCCTGATCGAACGGGGCACGTTCGCCGACTGCCGCCGGCAGGCCGAGGTCAGGCTCGAGGGGAAGGACTACGTCGTGCGGGACGGCGACGTGATCAACGTCCGCTTCGCCGTATGACCGGATCCGGCGCCGGCGCGCCTCCTGCCGCGGGCACGCCCACCGGGCCGGACCCGGCCGGCGGTAAGTCGTCTCCGTCTGCCCGCCTTGCGAAGTCGGCCGGCGTGGTCGGCGCCGCCACCCTCACGAGCCGGATCCTCGGCCTCGTGCGCGACCAAGTGCTCGCCTATCTGTTCGGTGCGGGCAATGCGATGGACGCCTTCAACGTGGCGACGCGCATTCCGAACCTGATGCGCGATCTCTTCGCCGAGGGGGCGATGAGCGCGGCGTTCGTGCCGGCGTTCATGCGCAAGCTGACCCATGACGGCCGCGCGGCGGCGTGGCGGCTGGGCGCGCAGCTTCTGAATGCCCTCATCGTAATCACCGGCGTCATTGTCCTGGCCGGCATGGTCTTCGCCGAGCCGCTCGTACGCCTGCTCGCCGGGTCGTACGCGGAGGTGCCGGGCAAGCTGGAGCTGACCGTGCTCCTGACGCGGATCCTGTTTCCCTTCCTGACGCTGGTCGCGATCGCCGCGGCGCTGATGGGGATGCTCAACTCGCTCAACCGGTTCTTCGCGCCGGCGCTTTCTCCCGCGATGTACAACGTCGGCATCATTGCGTCGGGCGCCCTGCTGGTCCCGCTGATGCCGGGGCTCGGGCTCGATCCGATAGTCGCGATAGCGATCGGCGCGCTCCTGGGAGGCATCGGGCAGGTGGCGCTACAGGCGCCCTTTCTCTTCCGGGAGGGGTTCCGGTACGAGGCGTCGCTCAATCCGAAGGATCCCGGCCTGCAACAGGTGCTCCGGCTGATGGGCCCCGGCACGTTGGCCGGCGCGGCGGTACAGATCAACCTGCTGGTCAACATGGTGCTGGCCACCGGACAGGGGACCGGAGCCGTGTCGTGGCTCGGCTATGCCTTCCGCGTGATGTACCTCCCGATCGGCCTGTTCGGCGTCTCGATCGCGGCGGCGAACCTGCCCGTCGTCTCGCGGCACGCGGCGCGGAACGAGCCGCACGAGATACGGGCCGCGGTGTCGCGTGCGCTCCGGCTGATGCTGGTGGTGAGCGTGCCGGCCACGATAGGCCTCATCGCGCTGGGCCAACCCGCGGTCGAGTTGATCTTCGAGCGGGGGAGCTTCACTCCGGCCGACAGCGTGGCGACCGCGGCGGCGCTGATCTTCTATGCGCCGGGGCTCGCCGGCTACTCGGCGGTCCGGATCGCGGTTCCCTGCTTCTATGCGCTCGGCAACAGCCGCATCCCGGCCGCTGTCAGCGTGGGGGCGGTCGTCCTGAACATCGTGTTGAACCTGATCCTGGTACAGGTGATGGGGTACCGCGGTCTGGCCCTCGGGACGTCCATCGCGGCCCTGGTGAACGCGGCGACTTTGTTGGTCCTCCTGCGGCGACGGCTGGATGGACTCGATCTGCCTCGTGTCTTTCTGATGCTGGTGAAGATAACCGTGGCGTCGGCGGCGATGGGTCTGGCAGCGTGGTGGCTGCACGGCTGGCTGGCCGCGACGTGGGAGGGGGTCGGGCTGCCCCTGCGCCTTGCGCGCGTGACGGCGTCCATCACGGCGGGCGTCGCGGTGCTGTTCGTGGCGGCGCGCGTGCTGCGGATCCGGGAGGTCGACCTCGCCATCGAGCAGGTGACGGCCCGACTGCGCTAGCGCGCCCGCGCGCCCCGGTGGGCGCGCAAGCTCCGGCGGCAGGAATCGACCCGGGAGGCACGCGGGGATAGGCGTACTGGTACGATGAGCGCGATGCGAAGGTTCGACTACGGCGGCGGGTACACGTTCGGGCCGGGGATGATGACGCCGGCCGTCAAGCTTCTCCTCTGGACCAACGTCGGGGTCTTCCTGGCGATGGCGCTCGTGCCTCCGCTCGGGGCGTTCTTCACGCAGTACTTCGGCCTGCGGCCCGCCGCGGTCCTGACGCGATTCTGGCTTTGGCAGCCGTTCACCTACATGTTCCTGCACGGCGGTTTCGGCCACATCCTGCTGAACATGCTGGTGCTCTGGATGTTCGGGGTGCAGCTCGAGCGGTTGTGGGGATCGCGGCTTTTCTTCCGGTACTACTTCGTCACCGGCATCGGGGCGGGCTTCGCCACGATCGCCGTCGCCCTGCTGCCGTTCGGTTTTGCCGACGCCACCTACCTGGCGGTAACGATTGGCGCGTCGGGCGCCATCTACGGTCTGCTGATGGCGTTCGCGCTCTACTACCCCGAGACGCCGATCCTGATGTTCTTCCTCTTCCCGGTCCCGGCGAAGTACTTCGTGATGATCATCGGCGCGATAGCCTTCCTTTCCGTGCCACGCGGCGGCGGCGTCGCGCACATCGCGCATCTCGGCGGTCTCGTCGTCGGGTACTTCTACCTCCAGCTCAGCTCGCGCGGTCCGAACCGGCGCGTCGGCTTCGGCCGGCTCGGCGTCGTCGCCGACATCAAGTACCGCTGGTTCAAGTGGAAGATGGGCCGTCTCCGGAAGCGCTTCGACGTCTACGAGGGCCGCGGCGGCGGGCGCAACTGGGACGATCGCGTCCACTAGCTGCAAAACCGGATTCCCGCTTCGCAACACATCTTCCGTTGACATCGCGACGGGGGTAACCTACGATACGAGTGGATTGAAGTGGAGTGGTGTGGAGTGATGTAGCCGTCCGAGGCAGCACGTGGCGGCAACGGGAATGAGGGCAACCAGGTGCTGAGGGGGAGCATCTCCGCTCGGATCGACGACAAGGGTCGACTCAAGGTGCCGACCGCCTTCCGGACGGCGATTACCGCTCAGTACGGTGATGCCCTCTACGTCACCAGTCTGACCGGTGGGTCTGTCCTGATCTACCCGATGCCGGTCTGGACCGCCCTTGAAGAACGGCTGCGGGAGGTGCCGGCGACGCTACCCGCTCGCCAGCGTTACATCGACCGCGTCAGTTTCTACGGCCAGGAGGCGTCGTTCGACCAGCAGGGGCGGGTGTCGATCCATGGCCATCTGCGCGAGGCGGCGGAAATGGTGGGAGAAACACGGGTCTTCGGGAAACTCGATCACCTGGAGGTGTGGAACCAGGCCCGGTTCGCGAAGAAGTTGAAGCAGGAGCCGCTGACCGACGACGACTTGAGCGCATTGGCCGACTACGGGATCTGACACGAGAAGAAGGACCGGCGGAAGGACGATGGCTGGCACCGAACGGACGCCCCGCAATGCGCCGATGTCGCACGCCCCGGTAATGGCGGCCGAGGTGGTCACGCTGCTCGATCCGGCCCGTGGCGGCTTGTTCGTCGACTGCACGGTCGGCGCCGGCGGTCACGCGCGCGCCCTTCTGGAAGCGGGGGCGGATCGACTCCTGGGCATCGACCGCGATGCCGAGGCGTTGCCACTCGCCCGCGACACGCTGCGACCGTTCGCCGACCGTGTCGATCTGGCGCACGCCGACTTCCGGACGCTTGATGCCACCCTCGACGCACGCGGTATCGGATCGATCGATGGCGGCGCGCTGGCCGATCTGGGAGTCTCGTCGATGCAGCTCGACGGTCCGCGCGGTTTCAGCTTCCGGCGTGACGAGCCACTGGACATGCGGATGGACCGCACGACCGGGCCGACGGCGGCGGAACTGCTGCGCGACGTGCCGGAACCGGAGCTGGCGGACGTCATCTATCGATACGGCGAGGATCGCCACGCGCGGCGGATCGCGCGCAGCCTCGCAGCCGTCCGTGAACGGGAGCCGATAGCCTCGACCGGCCAGTTGGCGGACGCCGTCCGCCGCGCGGTGGGACGCCCTGGCCGCTGGCGGATCCACCCTGCGACGCGCACCTTCCAGGCGCTCCGGATCTGGGTGAACCGGGAATTGGAGGGTATCGACGCCTGGATCGAATCGGTCTGCCGCCGTCTCCGCGCCGGCGCGCGACTGGCGGTGATCACCTTCCATTCACTGGAAGACCGAGTCGTCAAGCAGACGTTTCGGCGCCTCGAACGCGAAGGCCTGAACGGCCCTTCCTCATCGGCCGTCCGTGTCCTGACCAGGCGTCCGCTCCGTCCGTCCGAAGGCGAACGGTCGCGCAACCCACGCGCCCGCAGCGCGAAGCTGCGCGCCGCCGAGAGGTCCGCATGAAGCAGGAAGATTTCCTGAAGGACCTCTACACGCAGGAGATCCGCAACACCCGGATTCATCGGGAGGTGGATGCGGAGCGGCAGCGTGAATTCCAGCGCCTGTTCCTGGTGGTGCTTCCCTTCGTGATCCTGCTTCTGGTCACCGGTTGGCAGCATTTCCAGTTGCTGCAGCATGGCTATGAAGTGGAACGGCTGCGTCAGGAGCAGGCGCGCGAGCTGGAGACCAACCGGCATCTCCGCCTCGAGATCGAGACCCTGCGGGCGCCTGGCCGGATTGAACGCATCGCAACCGAGCAGTTGGATCTCGTGGCGCCGGCGCCGGACCAGGCGATAGTGATCGAGCGGCGAGACGATTCGGGGGCACGGGAGTCGGCCGATGCGCAGACAAACTGAACGCCGCGACCGGTTCCGCATGTGGTTCGACCGTGTGCTCCGGCGCGGTCCGCAACGCGCTTCCGGTCCGCCGCAGTTCGACTGGCGCCTGAAGTTGCGCCGGCGGGTAATCGTCGCCGGCTGCGGCTTCGCAATCTGGATTGCGGGAATAGAGGCGCGTTTGGTCCACCTCCAGGTAGTTGAGCGCAACTTCCTGGCGGAGCGGGCCCGCAACCAGCATCAGCGCGTGATCGAGCTCCATCCGAAACGGGGGGAAATCGTCGATCGGCACGGACGCGTGCTTGCCTACAGCGTCGACGCCGACACCATCTACGCGGTCCCGGCCGAGGTGGAGAATCCGGTGGAGGCCGCCGCCGCGCTGTGTGGCGCGCTGGACGACTGCGCGCGCGAGCAGCGCGGCGGCATCGCTGAACGGCTCAGTCGCCGCAACGCGTTCGCCTATGTCAAGCGGCGCGTGACGCCTGACGAGGCGCGCCGCGTCGCTGAACTTGGCCTGAGCGGCGTCGGTTTCCTGACCGAGAATCGTCGTTACTACCCCAACGGCACGCTCGCCGCACACGTGCTCGGCTATGTCGGAACGGACAACCAGGGGCTCAGCGGAATCGAATCGACATACGACAGCGAGATCAGTGGCGACACCGGCCAAGTGCTGGTGCAAACCGACGCACGCCGGCAGGCGTTCAGCCGGATTGAGCGTCCTCCTACCGTCGGGGCCACGATCGAGCTGACGATCGACGCACAGCTGCAGCACATTGCCGAGCGCGAACTGCGCGCCGGCATCGAGAGGCACAATGCGGACGCCGGCGCGGTGGTCATGCTTGACCCGCGTAACGGCGACATCCTCGCGCTCGCGAGCGAGCCGACGTTCAACCCGAACGCTTTCGCGGGCGCAACGCCGGAGCGGCGACGCAATCGCGCGGTGCAGGATCTCTACGAACCGGGCTCCACGTTCAAGGTCGTCACCGCCTCCGCCGCAATCGAGGAGCGGGTCGTCGATCGCGACGAGGTGTTCGACGTGAGTGCCGGATACATAGTCGTCGGCGGCGACCGGATCCCCGACTTCAGAAGGATGGGGCCGCTCACGTTCAACGACGTGATTGTCCGGTCGAGCAACGTCGGTGCGATCCAGGTGGGGCTGCGGCTCGGGCCGGAGCGGCTCAGCCGTTTCGTCCGACGTTTCGGCTTCGGGCAGGCGCTATCACCCGACCTTCCCTCGGAGAGCTCCGGTCTGGTCTGGACGGCGGAGTCGCTCACCCAGCGCGCCATCGCATCGATCGCGATGGGCTACCAGGTCGCGGTGACGCCGCTGCAGGTGGCTGCCGCGGTGGCCGCGGTGGCGAACGGCGGCGAACTGATCGCGCCGCGGCTGGTCCGCGCCGTCATCCGGTCCGATGGTCGTGAGGAGCGCGAACGTCGCGTGATACGCCGTGCGATCGCGCGACAGACGGCGGGCGAGCTGACCGACATCATGACGCAGGTGGTCGAGCGTGGCACGGCGCGCAACGCGCGGGTGGCGGGCTACTCGATCGCCGGCAAGACCGGCACGGCGGAGAAGCTGATTGACGGCGTGTACTCGCACTACGACCACAACGCGTCGTTCGTCGGGTTCGCGCCCGTCGGGGATCCGCGTTTCGTGATGCTGGTCATGATCGACACGCCCCGCTCCGCCGTCATCAACGGCGTGCTGCAGCGGGTCTACACCGGTGGCGCGGTGGCGGCGCCGATCTTTCGGCGGGTCGCTTCGGAGGCGTTCCGGCGCCTGGAGGTGCCGGCGACGGGCGATAGCGCGCCTCCGGTCGTGGTGGCCGATGCGGCCGCGGTCGACCGCCAGCCGGCGCTGGCAGCCGCCGGCCCACCCCGGCCCGTTTCCACTGGCCGCTGGATGCCCGATCTGCGCGGACTGAGTGCGCGCGAGGTGGTCGAGACGCTTGCGCGGCTCGATCTGCGTGCCCGCATCGTCGGGGACGGTGTCGTGGCAGGACATGATCCGATGGCCGGCGCTGCTATCGAGGCGGGCGACGACGCAATCGTGTGGCTCGATCGCCACGCGCCGGCGCCGTCGGATCCACCACTCGTGGAACCGTGATGACGGGAGGTTTCGTGACCGTCGCCATGCTGCTGGCGCGTGCGGGGATCGCGCCGGGCGGCGCGTCGCCCCCCCTCGATGCCGCGCTGCTCGAGGCGCCTGTCGCGGATGTCTGCTACGACTCGCGCCGCGTCACCGCGGGGTCCGTTTTCGTCGCCGTGCCGGGTGCCCGGTACGACGGCGGACAGTTCGCAGCCGACGCGGCGGCTCGGGGCGCGGCCTTCGTCGTGGCAGAGTCGCCGCCGCCGGCTGACCTGCCGATTTCCTGGCTGGCTGTCCCGAATGCGCGGATCGCGATGTCCACCCTCGCCGCTGCGTTTCAGGGCGACCCAAGCGGCGAGCTCCTGGTAGTCGGGGTGACCGGGACCAACGGCAAGACCACGACGACTTACCTGATCGAATCCATCCTCGAGCAGGCGGCCATTCCGTCGGGCCGGGTCTGTACCGTTTCGAACCGAATCGCGCGGAACGACGCGGAAGATGAACAGCCGGCGGTTCACACTACTCCCGAAGCGCCGGACCTGCACGCGATGCTTCGCGCCATGCGCAACGCGGGGGCGCGCGCCTGCGTGCTCGAAACCTCGTCCCATGCGCTCGCCCTGCACCGCGTGGACCATGTGCGGTTCGACGCAGGCGTCTTCACCAATCTGACGCGCGATCACCTCGACTTCCACGGCGGAATGGAGTCGTACTTCGCCGCCAAGCGGCGGCTCTTCGAGTTGTTGACGGATCGTGCGCACGCCATCGTCAACGTCGACGATCCCTACGGCGCACGCCTCGCCGAGACCGTGCGCCGGCCGTTTACTTACGCTCTCGACACACCGGCCGACGTCACCGCCGCGCGGCTGGACACCGGGGTTGACGGAACGCGGATCGCCGCCGCTACGCCGCGCGGATCCCTCGACATCCGCTCGTCCCTCGTGGGTCGAACGAACGCCGGCAACCTGTTGGCGGCGGCCGCCGCCGGCGTCGCGCTGGACCTGCCGTCCGCCGCGATCGAGGCAGGACTCGAGGCGGTCGAGGGGGTGCCGGGCCGAATGGAACAGGTGTCGACGCCGGCCGACGACATCGACGTGATCGTCGACTTCGCCCACACCGACGATGCTCTCCGCCGCCTCCTCGAAACGCTCCGTCCCCTCGCGACCCGGCGCGTAATCACCGTATTCGGCTGCGGCGGTGATCGCGACGCGACAAAGCGCCCGCTGATGGGAGCGGCCGCGGCACGGTGGAGCGACCTCGTGATCGTCACCTCCGACAACCCCCGCTCGGAGGATCCGGTCGCGATCATCAGGGAGATCGAAACGGGCATCACCGGCGGCAGCGACGTTGTCGACTATCGGACGATCCCGGATCGTGCTCGCGCGATTGCCGAGGCGATCGGCGAGGCTGCGCCGGGCGACATGGTCGTAATTGCCGGCAAGGGCCATGAACGGGCACAGGTCATTGGGCCGGACGTGCTGCCGTTCAACGATGCTGCCGTGGCCCGCGCGGCGCTAGCCGAGCGAGGTGCGCCATCCAGGCGCGCGTTCGGCAACCGCCGGGGCAGGAGCGAGGCGTGACGGGAGAGTGGCACGTGGGGAGCCGGTGCGGCTTCGGGCGGATGAGCTGGCGGCGGCGGCCGGGGGAGTCCTCGTGTCCGGTCGGCCGGAGCGCACCGTGGAAGGCTTCTCCATTGACAGCCGCCGGATTCGGCGCGGCGACTGGTTCGTCGCGATTCGCGGCGAACGGTTCGACGGTCACGGTTTCATCGCCGACGCGCTACAGCAAGGAGCGGCGGGTGTGATCGCGAGCGACCGCAAAGCGTTGCCCGGGTCCAGCGGGACGGGAGTGGCCCCGGTGGTGATCGTCGTCGACGACACCACCGAGGCACTCCAGTCGATCGCACGCCACATCCGGCGGCGGTCCGGCGCCCAGGTCGTGGCGATTACCGGGAGTGTCGGAAAAACGACGACCAAGGAGCTGACCGCGGCGTTTCTTGCGACCCGCCATAGCGTCGTGCGGAATCCGGGGAACCTGAACAACCATATCGGCCTCCCGCTCTCGCTGCTCGAACTGCGTCATGGCGCCCCCGTGGCGGTGATGGAACTGGGAATGAACCACGCGGGCGAGATCCGGACGCTGGTCGGCATCGCGGAGCCGAATGTCCGTGTCTGGACCAATGTGCGCGAGGTGCACGCGGAGTCCTTCCCGTCGATCGAGGCCATTGCCGATGCGAAAGCGGAGATTCTCGAAGGGGCGGGGCCGGAAGATCACCTGGTGACGAACGCGGGCGACCCGCGCGCGATGGCCCGGATCGCCGGTTTCCCGGGCGGTGTGACGACCTTCGGCGTCGGGACGGCGACCGCTGCCGACGTTTGCGCAACGGCGGTGGCCGATCGCGGGCTCGACGGCTGGTCGACGGAAGTCCGCACCCCGGCGGGCGACGCCACGGTTCGCTCGCGCCTTGTCGGCGCGGGGCATGTCGCGAACGTCCTCGCCGCGATCGCTGTCGCGCTCCGCTTCGGTGTGCGGCTGGACGCGATGGTGGAGACCGCCGCAGCGTTCGGACCGCCGCCCCGTCGCGGCGAGGTCATTCGCCTGCGGGACGGGATCACGCTGGTCGACGATTCCTACAACTCCAATCCGGCCGCGCTCGCCCAGATCCTTGCGTCGCTCGGCCGGGAGACTGCTCACGCGCGCCGTGTCGCCGTTCTGGGCGAGATGCGCGAGCTGGGCGACCGCGCGTCGGAATTGCACCGTGAGAGCGGTCGGGCTGCCAGAGAGGCCGGTTTCGACCTGGTCATCGCGGTGGGGAGCGACGATGCGGCGGCGCTGACCGACGGCGCGCGGGCGGCAGGCTTGCCCGCCGCCGCCGCTGCCGTTTGTGCCGACAGCGACGCGGCCGCGGACGTGGCGATCGAGCGAATCCGGCCCGGCGATCTGGTGCTGGTCAAGGGGTCGCGCGGGACGCGCACGGAGGTGGTGGCGGACCGGTTGAAGGAGGTATGGGCCTGATGCTGTACCACCTTCTCTTCCCGCTGCACGAGCAGTTCGGGGCGTTGAACGTCGTCCAGTACATTACCTTCCGGACCGCCGCGGCCAGCATCACGGCGTTTGTGGTGACGCTCGCGTTCGGCCCGGTCACGATCCGCTGGCTTCGCGCCCTCGGCGCGCGGCAGCCGATTCGGGACGACGGACCGGCGACGCATCAGCAGAAGCAGGGGATCCCGACCATGGGCGGGCTGCTGATCCTGACCGCCGCGTTCGTCCCCACGCTGCTTTGGGCCGATCTGACGAACGTCTATGTCCGGATCGCGTTCATCGCGACCGCGGCGTTCGGGGCGATCGGTCTTGCCGACGACCTGCTGAAGGTGCGGGTAGGCTCCCATCGCGGGCTCTCCGCGCGCGGGAAGCTCGTGCTCCAGGGGGCGGTGGGGGCCGGGGTCGGTGTCGCTCTGCTGCAGCTCTCCGCCGCCGGGGTCTACAGCACCGAGATACTCTTCCCGTTCTTCAAGCAGTTCACGCCCGACATCGGCTGGCTCTACGTCCCGTTCGCAATGCTCGTACTGGTATTCGCGTCGAACGCGGTCAACCTGACGGACGGGCTCGACGGCCTGGCGATCAGCATCTTCACCGTGGCGGCGGGCGCGTTTACGGCGCTCACCTACGTCAGCGGCCATGCCGAGATCGCCGAGTTCCTGCTGCTCGTCCGCTTCCCGCCCGCCGGCGAGCTGACGATCTTCTGCGGCTCCCTCGTCGGGGCCGGACTCGGGTTCCTCTGGTACAACTCGTACCCCGCCGACATGATCATGGGCGACGTCGGATCGCTCGCCCTAGGCGGCGCGCTGGGTACGGTCGCGCTGCTGATCAAGCAGGAACTGCTGCTCCCGATCGTCGGCGCCGTCTTCGTCATCGAAGCCGTGTCCGTCATCCTGCAGGTCGGCTCCTACAAGCTGACCCGTCGGCGCATCTTCAAGATGGCGCCAATTCATCACCACTTCGAACAGATCGGCTGGAGCGAGCCGAAGATCATCAGTCGCTTCCTGATCCTGGCGATCGTCTTTGCGCTCTTCAGCCTGACGACGCTGAAACTGCGATGAACGGGGACCGAGCGCGCGGCTACTCGGTGACGGGAGCGGAGGCCGTCGTGGTGGGCGCCGGCCGCAGCGGCGTGGCGGCGGCCGGGCTCCTCGCCCGGCGCGGCGCGCGCGTCACGCTCAGCGAACGCCTTGCCGACACGCCGGAAGCCGCGACGGAACTGCTGGCAGCGGGTGTAACGCTGGAACTGGGGGGGCACCGTCCGGAGACTTTCGCTGCCGCCGATCTGATCGTGCTGAGCCCGGGGGTCTCGCCTCGTCTGCCCGAAGTGGCGGCGGCGCGCGCGCGGGGCATTCCGGTCATGAGTGAACTGGAGCTGGCGGCCAGATGGCTCCGGGGGCGCATCGTCGCGGTGACTGGCACCAAGGGGAAGTCGACCACGGTAGTGCTGACCGGGCGCATGCTCGACGCGGACGGACGGCGCGCGGTCGTGGGGGGCAACATCGGCGTCGCCCTGAGCAGCCAGGTCGAGGCGTCGACGCCGGATGCGGTTCACGTCGTCGAGGCGAGCAGCTTTCAACTGGAGCTTACCGACACCTTCCGGCCCTGGATCGCCGTCTGCCTGAACCTGTCGCCGGACCATCTCGACCGCCACGCCAGCTTCGCGGAGTACGCCGAGGCGAAGGGACGCATCTTCGCCAATCAAACCAGTGACGACGCCATGGTGATCAACGCGGATGATCCGGCGGTGCTGGAGCTGGCGCGGAAGGGGCAGGCCCGCGCGCTCCGCTTCGCGATCGACGCGCCGCTGGCTGACGGCGTTCAGGTCACCGACGAGTGGATCACCCGGCGGTCGGTGGCTGGCGAAGAACGCCTGATCCCGAGGACCGCGATCCGCGTGCCGGGCCGGCACCTGCTGAGCGATGTCGCCGCCGCCGCGGCGGTTGGATCCGCTGCCGGCGTGGCCGCCGAAGCGATGACGCGCGCGGTGGAGTCCTTCACCGGGCTGCCTCACACGCTCGAGTTCGTGCGGGAGGTGAACGGGGTTCGCTACGTCAACGACTCGAAGGCGACCAACCTGGTGGCGGCGCGCGCCGCGATCGAGTGTTTCGGTCCCGGGTTGACCGTCATCCTGGGCGGGCGCTTCAAGGGCGGGCGCTTCGAAGATCTCCGTTCCGCGCTCGTCGATCGTGGCGCCACGGTGGTGGTGATCGGCGAAGCGCGCGATCGAATTCGCGCCGCGCTTGACCCGGACGTGACGGTGCGCGAGGCGGACACCATGGCCGAGGCGGTCGGGGCCGCGTCGGCCGAAACGCGCCCCGGGGGAACCGTGTTGCTGGCGCCCGCGTGCGCCAGCCTGGACATGTTCGTCAACTACGCCGCGCGGGGGGCGGCATTCAGGGAGGCAGTGCAAGCACTGGAGTGATGAGCAGTCATCAGTCGGTTCGCGCGGCGGAGAGCCGGCTGCTGGGAACGCAGACCAACCCTCGTCTGCGAGGTCGGTGTCTCCTCCCCGGTCCGACTGATGACTGCTGACCGCTCCGGCACCCAACTGTATCGGGTTGAGCGCTCCGCGCCTGTAGCGCGGATCGGGCGACGAAGCGGACGGCGAGTATGGCGCGAAAGCTGAAATCGGACAAGCCCCTTTTCATTGCGACGCTCGTGCTCCTGGGGGCGAGTGTCGTGATGGTCTACAGCGCTTCAGCGATGCTCGCCATGGAACGGTTCGAGCAGGCGGACTTCTTCGTTTTCCGTCAGGCGACCTGGGTGGTGGCCGGCGGCCTGCTGCTCCTGCTCGTGATGCGGCTCGACTATCGCGAGCTGAAGCACCCGTACGTGCTCTGGGCCGGGCTGGGGATTACCGCGCTAGCGCTGGTCGCGGTTCTCTTTTCCGCGCCGATCAATGGCACGCGCCGGTGGTTCGGCATCGCGGGCTTCGGCGTGCAGCCGTCAGAACTGGCGAAGCTGACCCTGATCATCTTCGCCGCGGCGCAACTCGATCGCGAGATGGCGCGGGTCAATTCATCGCTCCGGGCGACACTCCCCCTTGCAGGCGCTCTTGGCGCGGCGGCGGTGTTGATTCTGCTGCAGCCGGACTTCGGAACGGTGATGGCGATCCTGGTAATCCTGGGCGTCATGGTGTTCGCCGCCGGGCTGCACTACCGGTACCTCATCGGGTTGGCGCTGCTCGCGGCGCCGCTGCTCCACGCGCTTGTCTGGCAGGTGCCGTACCGGCGGGCGCGTGTCCTCGCCTTCCTCGATCCGTGGGCCGACCCGCTGGGCGGCGGATTCCAGGTAGTCCAGTCACTCATAGCGGTCGGGACCGGCGGCATCTTCGGGAAGGGCCTCATGCGGGGAGTGCAGAAGCTCTTCTACCTGCCGGAGCCCCACACCGACTTCATCTACGCGGTGATTGCCGAGGAGACCGGCCTGCTGGGCGCCACGGTCATCCTCGTCTGTTTTGCGGTGATTACCTGGCGCGGGCTTCTGGTGGCGACGCACGCACCCGATCGGTTCGGCGCCTTCCTCGCCATCGGCCTCACGACGATGGTCGCGCTGCAGGCTTTCCTCAACGTCAGCGTCGTGCTCGGACTCGTGCCGACGACGGGCATCCCGCTGCCGTTCGTCAGTGCGGGCGGGTCGTCGTTGCTGATCGGACTCGTCGGAATGGGAATACTGCTGAACGTGTCGCAACACGCGTCGGCCAGGACATGACGGTGATGTTTGCGGGAGGCGGAACCGGCGGCCACCTGTTTCCCGGGATCGCGGTGGCGCGAGCGCTCGTAACGCGGCATCCGGAGGCTTCCGTCGTGTTTGCGGGGACGGGGCGTGGCGTCGAGGCCAACGCGCTCGCGCGGGAGGGGTTTGCGTTCGTCGTGGTGAGGAGCGCGGGGCTGGTGGGGAAATCGCTGCCGGGAGTGCTCCGGGGGCTTGCTCAGCTTCCCGGCTCGTTCACCGATGCGATCCGGCTGTTGCGGCACGCCCGGCCCGACCTGGTGATCGGCCTGGGAGGCTACAGCGCCGGCCCACTCGTTCTTTCCGCGGCGCTCAGCGGCCGGCCGACGATGCTGATGGAGCAGAACGCAGTGCCTGGAGTGACGAACCGGATGCTTGCCCCGGTGGTGCGGGCGGCGGCGGTCTCTTTCGCATCGGCCGCGGCGCGCTTCGGCGCGAAGGCGTTCGTGACCGGCAACCCCGTCCGCGCCGCGTTCTTCGAGGCGGGCGCAGGACGGGCGGCCCGCGCGCATGCGCGTCCGCGCCTCCTGGTCGTCGGTGGATCGCAGGGGGCGCACCAATTGAACGTGGCCATGCTCGCAGCCGCACCTGCCGTCGCCGCCGCCGTACCGGGAGGTATGGACGTGACGCATCAGACGGGAGAGCGCGACTGCGAACACGTGCGTGACGGCTACCGGCGGGCGGGAATAGACGCGCGCGTCGAGCCCTTCTTCGATGCAATGGCGGACGAGATGGCGGCGGCGGACCTGATTGCCTGCCGGGCCGGCGCGACCACGCTTGCCGAAGTGGCGGCCGCGGGTCTGCCGGCGATCGTGGTGCCGCTGCCGGTATCCGCCGGCGATCACCAGCGGCGGAACGCCGCAATCTTCTCCGAGGCGGGGGCGGCCGAGACGATAGAGGAGGCGGAGCTGGATTCCCTGCTTGCCGAACGAATGGCGGCGTTGGCCACGGACACGGCGAGACGGCGGTCCATGAGCGAGGCGGCAAGGCGGTTGGCGCGTCCCGATGCGGCGGACCGCATCGTGCTGCGGGCGGAAGAGCTGATGGGGCTCGCCACGGCGGGTGGATGACCACTGGCGAGCGTGTGAAGGGACGTCACGTGTGCTCGAAGGAGTCAAGCGGGTTCACATGGTCGGCATCGGCGGGGTGGGGATGAGCGGCATTGCGGCGTTGCTTGACGGCCAGGGGTACGAGGTGAGCGGCTCGGATCTGGTCGCTTCCGCCGCGGTGGAACGGCTGCGTGCCGCCGGCCTGCCGATCGCCGTGGGTCATGACGCGTCGCATCTCGATCTGCCGGCCGCGCCGGACCTGGTGGTCCTCTCTTCCGCCGTTCCTGGGGACAATCCGGAGCTGATCGAGGCGCGGCGCCGCGGCATCCCGGTCGTGAGCCGCGGCGCGATGCTGGCGGAGCTGGCCCGGACGAAGCGGGCGCTCGCGGTCGTCGGATCCCACGGCAAGACCACGACCACGTCGATGCTTGGGCTCGTGCTCGAAAGGGCGGGGCTTGACCCGACGGTCGTGGTTGGCGGCGTGGTCCGCCCCTTCGGCGGCAACGTCCGCCAGGGGACCGGCGAGGTAATGGTGCTCGAGGCGGACGAGAGTGACCGGTCGTTTCTGGCGCTGGCCCCGCAGGTGGCGGTCCTGACGAACGTGGACGACGAGCACCTCGAGGCGTATGACGGGATGAGCGGCCTCGAAGAGGCTTTCGGCGCCTTTGTCCGGCGCGTCCTTTCGGGCGGTGGAAAGGTGGTCTGGTGCGCCGACGATCCCCGTCTCCAGGCGATACTCGATCGGTACGGCGACGCCCGAGCGACGACCGGCGGGTTCGGCATCGCTTCGGAGACGGCGCACGTCCGCGCCCGCGCCCCCGTATACGGCCCCGAAGGCACACGCTGCGAAGTCCTGGCCGGAGGCGAAGCTCATGACCTGGAACTGCCGGTGCCGGGGCGGCACAACTTGCTGGATGCGCTCGCCGCAGTCGCCGCGGCGATGACCATGGGTGTCGCGCCGGGTGATGCCGCGGCCACGCTCGCGAGGTTCACCGGCGTCGGACGCCGTTTCGAAACGTTCCACGCTCCGGGTGGCGTCGAACTGATTGACGACTACGGCCACCATCCGACCGAAATCGCCGCCGTGGTGGAGACGGCGCGTCTCCGGAATCCGCGCCGGCTGATTCTTGTCTTCGAACCGCACCGCTACAGCCGGACCGCGCGGCTGCTCGACCGCTTCGGCGCCGCGCTCGCCCTCGCCGACCACGTCGTCCTGACCGGGCTGCACGCCGCCAGCGAGCGCCCGATCGAAGGCGTCGATGCGAACGCCGTGGCGCGGGCCGTACGGCGGCACGCGGACATTCCCATCGCCGTCGCAGCGGACCATGAAGACGCGGCGGCGCGGGTCGCGGCGGCGGCGGGAGATGGCGACACCGTCGTGATCCTGGGCGCCGGCCCCATTGGTGGGCTCCGTCCGCGGATAAAGGCCGCGCTGGACAGGAGGACGCGATGACTCCGCGCCCTGCGGCGGGCCGCGCCGGGGGTCCGACGCCGAAGCGGGGACCACGCCGCGTGCAGGGACGCTCGCGGCCCGCTCGCCGGCGTCGCAGGTGGCTGCACCGGACGCTCGTCGGTCTGGCCCTCGCGGCGAGCGCGGCCCCGCTGGCGTACGCGGCGCGTCATGCTGACGCGTTGGCCATCGAGACGATTGCCGTTAGCGGACACGCGCGGATGTCACAGGGGGAGTTGCTTGGCTTGCTTGCGCCGCTCCGTGGCGAGAACCTTCTCGACGCGAACCTCGACGGCGCCCGCGCCGCCCTGCTCGGTTCCGGCTGGATCCGTGAGGCGGCCCTGCGGCGGGTTTTTCCCTCGACCGTCAAGGTGCGGGTGATCGAGCGCAGCCCCGTCGCGTTGGCCCGCTTCGGCGAGCGGCTCTACCTGATGGATGCGGACGGGTATCTCATCGATCAGTTCGGACCTCGCTATGCGGAGATTGATCTGCCGATCGTCGACGGACTGCCCGCCCCGGCCGAAACGGACGACGGCGTGGTGCGCGACAGGCGAACCGCCCTCGCGGCGCGTGTCGTCGCGGAGTTGGCGGCCGACCCCGCCCTCGCGGCGCGTGTTTCGCAGATCGAAGTCACCGACCCGCACGACGCGGTGGTGTTGCTGAGCGGCGACCCCGCCTTGATCCACCTCGGAGAGACAGCCTTCGCGGAGCGGCTTCGGGCGTACATCGATGTTGCAGGAGCCATTCGTCGCGGCGTTTCGTCGGTCGACGCGGTCGACATGCGGTTCGGCCGGCAGGTGTTCGTCCGGCCTGCGGCACTGGACGGGATGTCGCCTGACCGGCGCTAGCGATGTTGAGGAAGACCCGGCCATGACTGGACCGGCAGTGGGGAAGACGGCAACGGCGGGCCGCGCGGGTTGCGGCCGACGGAGGCATCGTGGCACGTAGGGATCAGTATCTGGTGGGACTCGACGTGGGGACGTCGAAGATTGCCGCTGTCGTCGGCGAGGTGATGGAGGACGACAGCCTCGACATCATCGGCATTGGTGTCGCTGCTGCATCCAACAGCATCCGCCGCGGCGTCGTCGTCAATCTCGAGGCGGCGGTCGAAGCGATCAAGCGTGCGATCGAGGAGGCCGAGCTGACCGCGGGCGTGGAGATCGACACGGTCTGGGTCGCGCTTTCCGGTGAGCACGCCCGTGCGTTCAACAGCCGCGGCGTGGTGGCGGTAGCCGGCAAGAACCGCGAGATCGACCGGACGGACGTCCGGCGAGCCATCGAGTCGGCCCACGCCAGGGCCCAACTGCCGCACGGGCGGCAACTGATGCACATCCTGCCCCAGGATTACATGGTGGATGAGCACGATGGCGTCAGTTCACCGGTGGGAATGACCGGCGCCCGGCTGGAGGTGAACGTCCACGTCATCACCGGAAACACCTCGACGATGCAGAACCTGATCGCCTGCGTCAACCGGGCCGGGGTGACGGTGGCGGGTACCGTGCTTGGTCCACTGGCCGCAACCGAAGCGGTCCTGACCACGGACGAGAAGGAACTCGGCGTCGCCCTGGTCGACATCGGCGCCGGCACAACCGACTTCGCCGTGTTCGAGCGGGGCAGCGTCTGGCACACCGGCGCCATCGGGATCGGCGGCGACCACTTCACGAACGACGCGGCGGTCCAGCTGCGCATGCCGATCCCGGAGGCCGAGAAGACCAAGCGCCGAAGCGGCTGCGCGTTCGCGTCTCTGGTTGAGGATGAAGAGTCCATCGAGATTGCCAGCGTGGGCGGCCGCCAGCCCCGCGTGCTGAAGCGACGCCTGCTCGCCGAAGTCCTGCAGCCCCGCGCGGAGGAGATCTTCCACAAGTTGTGGGACGACCTCCGGGCGGGAGGCTACGAGAGCTCGCTCCACTCCGGCCTCGTGTTGACCGGCGGGGGATCCGTGCTGGACGGCCTGCCGGAGATTGCCGATCAGATCTTCAACCTGCCAATCCGCCGCGGGACGCCGATGGGCGTCGGTGGATTGACCGACCACGTCAGCAGTCCCTCGTTCGCCACCGCGGTGGGACTCGTCATGTATGCACACCGACACCGCGCCTTGGATCGGGAACGGTCGTCCGGTGGTCTCCGCCGGGTAGCGGGCCGCCTGCGCGGATTCTTCAAGGAGTATTTTTCATGAACCAACCAGAAACCTCTGCGGAGCGCGCGCTTCGCATCACGCTGGAGGATGTTTCCGGAACCGGGGCCCGCATCAAGGTCGTCGGCGTCGGGGGAGGCGGCAACAATGCCGTCGACCGGATGTCGAAGGCCGGGCTTGGCGGCGGAACCGTCGACCTGATAGTCGTCAACACGGACAAGCAGGCGCTGGAACAAAACAGCGCGCCGATCCGTTTGCAGATCGGGTCGAAGCTGACGAACGGCCTGGGAGCGGGCGCCGACCCCGAGATCGGGGAGCGGGCGGCCCTGGAAGATACCGAGCAGCTGCTCAGCGCGCTGGCCGGCGCCGACATGATCTTCATCACGGCTGGCCTGGGTGGCGGCACCGGAACCGGAGCGGCCCCAATCGTGACTTCGCTTGCCTCCGAACTGGGTGCGCTGACGGTCGCGGCGGTGACCATGCCGTTCACCTTCGAGGGGCGGGTTCGCGCGCGGCGCGCCCAACAAGGGCTCACGAGAGTGCACGCGGCGGCCGATTCGGTGATCACGATTCCGAATGACCGGCTGCTCGGCACCATCGATCGGACGATGCCGCTGATGCAGGCGTTCGAGTGTGTCGATGACGTGCTCGTGCAGGCGATCCGGGGGATCGCGGACCTGGTCATCGTGCCGGGATTGATCAACCTCGACTTCGCCGACCTGAAGACCACGATGGCCGCCAAGGGGCCCGCCATCATGGGGACCGGCACCGCAACGGGGGAGTCCCGCGCTGTGGATGCCGCAACGCGCGCGGTTTCCAGTCCGCTGCTCGAGCGCGCCGGCCTGGAAGGAGCGCGCAGCGTCATCGTCAACGTTACCGGCGGGAAGGACCTGTCGATGATCGAGGTGAGCGAGGCGACCACCACGGTGCAGGAGGTGGCTCACGAGGATGCGAACATCATCTTTGGCGCGGTGGTCGATCCCTCTCTGGGAGAAGAAGTGAAGATCACCGTGATCGCCACCGAGTTCGACCAGGCGAAACCCGCGGAGGTCGAGCCGGAAGCCGTTGCCGTCGCCGCCTCGGCCGCGCCGACGCCGAACGACCTGAACGCCTACGTCGCCCGGCAGGATCAGGAAGAGGAGGAGGCGGCGCGGGCGGTCGCCGTCGCCGGTTCGATGTCGACGGAGTCCGTAGGCGAGGTCGTCGAGGCGGAAGGGGCGGGGGCTGAAGTCGCGGACGCGGATGTTTCGGACCACCCCGCTCCCGTTTCGCTGGAGGAATCCGCGGCCGATCAGGCGATTGCCAAGGCGCGTGCGCTGACGAACTTCTCGATCGCGCGCCGGCCGACCATCGACTTGCCTATCGCTTCCGATGCGGAGGCCGCGAAGTCCGGTGAACCCGCCGCCGACATCGACCTCGACGTCGGCGAGGGCAAGGAAGGGCTTGGCGTCATCGACGATCGTCTCCCCGCGTTTCTCCGCTCGGCGGGGGAGTAGCGCACGAGCAGGCCGGCATGAGAAACGGTGCGCCGGCCTCCAGGCCGGCATGAGAAACGGTGCGCCGGCCTCCAGGCCGGCATAAGAAACGGTGCGCCGGCCTCCAGGCCGGCATAAGAACAGCAAATGCCGGCGTGGACGCCGGCGCACCACTGGCGCGGAACTTCTACGGCGCAAGCTCCTAGCCGGCAAGGCGCCATCCAGGAGGGCTGTGCCACAATTCGCGCGTGACGCAGGACGACGTACGCGAGGTAATCGACGCCCTCGCGACGGGCGCGATTGATGCCCGCGAGGCGGAAGACCGCCTGATGGACGCCATTCGCCGCGCGCCGTTCGAGGATCTCGGCTTCGCGCGGGTCGACCATCACCGCGCCGCCCGGCAGGGATTCCCCGAGGTTGTCTACGGCGCGGGAAAGACGCCATCGCAGATCGGCGCCATCGCGGAGCGGATCGTCGCCGCCGGCGATCCGCTGCTCGTCACCCGCACCACCATCGAGGCGTTCGATGCGGTACGCGCGATGGTTCCGGATGCGCAGTGGCACGAGACGGCGCGGATCATCGCGCGGCCGGCCCCGAACCCACCGGCCGGACGCGGCGCGATCCTGGTGGCCGCGGCCGGCACCTCGGACCTGCCGGTTGCCGAAGAGGCTCGCGTCGCAGCGGAGACCCTCGGCAACCGCGTCGACGCCCTGTACGACGTCGGGGTGGCCGGGCTGCACCGGTTGCTCGCCGAGCGCGAGCGCCTCGATGCGGCCCGCGTCGCGGTTGTAGTCGCCGGGATGGAGGGTGCGTTACCCAGCGTTGTCGGCGGCCTGGTTCGAACCCCGGTCATCGCGGTCCCCACCAGCGTCGGCTACGGGGCCAGCTTCGGTGGCCTCGCCGCCCTGCTCGGCATGCTGAACTCTTGCGCCTCGGGCGTCGCCGTCGTCAACATCGACAACGGTCTCGGCGCCGCCGTCATGGCGCATCTGATCAATCACCTCGACTAGGAGCTCGCGCGCCCGCAAGGGCGCGCGAGCACACCTGACCACCGGTTGGGATAGGCTGAGTCAGCACCATGCCATCCCTGCCGACGGACGACGCAACGCTCCGGACACTGGAGTTCGACCGTGTCGTCGCCGCGGTTCGGAGCTTCGCGCTGACACCCATCGGCCGGACCGCAGTAGGCCGCCTGGCGCCGAAGACCGACCTGGCGGCGGTCGCCGAAACGCTTCGGGCGACGACCGAGATCGCTACCTACCTCGACGTGAGTCACCCGCTCCCGCTTGAGGCGCCGGACGATCTGGAAGCGACGATCTCTGTTCTCGCCATCGATGGCCGTCCACTCGACGCCGTGCAGTTGTTGGGACTCGCCAGATTTCTGCGTTCCGTCACGGCGACGGCGAAGGCAATCCGGACGGCGGCCGGTGCGGCGGACGGACCGGGCCGGTGGCCAGTGCTCCAGGCAGCGGCCGACGGCCTGGCGGAGTTTGACCGCGAGACGGCGAACATCCAGCGCCGCATCACGCCGGAGGGGGAAGTCGCCGACGACGCGACGCCGCGCCTGGCGGCCATCCGGCAGCAGTTGCAGCGGCTGCGCCAGCGGCTGCGCGGCACCCTGGAGTCCTATCTGCGCGGACGCGAGACGGCGAAGTACCTGCAGGAACAAGTGGTCACGGAACGGGCCGGCCGATTCGTCCTGCTAGTCCGCGCCGAACACCGAAGTGCGATTCCGGGCATCGTCCATGGCAGTTCCGGCAGCGGCGCCAGCCTCTTTCTGGAACCGCTCAGCACCGTCGAGATCAACAACGAGATCGTCGCCCTCGAGGAGGAAGAGCGGCAGGAGGTGCACCGAATCCTGCTCGACCTGTCGAACGCGTTCCGAACCCGGCCTCTCGAGTTGCGCCGAACGCTGCAGTCGGTCGCGGAGCTGGACCTGATGCAGGCGCGGGCACGATTCTCGCGACTGATTGACGGCGTTGAGCCGAAGCTCAGTGCCGACCTGCGGATCGAGTTGCCGGCGGCCCGGCATCCGCTTCTGATGCCGGCGGTCGTGGATCGGGCAGGAACGGCAGCGCCTGCTGCGGCCTCTTCCGTGGACGCGGCGGAGGCTGACAGCTCCCGCGAGGAGCTGGCCGGCTCTCACGAAGAGCCGGGCCGTTCCGATGAGGAACCGAGCGCCTCCCGGGAAGGGCCGGCCGCCCCCGGCGGACCGGTGCCGGTAGACATCCTGCTGACGCCGCCGACCGGGGCGCTGATGGTGACCGGTCCAAACACCGGCGGCAAGACGGTGGCGCTCAAGACGGCAGGCCTGCTTGCGTTAATGGCGCAGGCCGGCCTGCACGTCCCCGCGGCGCGAGGCGCGTCCCTTCCGGTTTTCCGGTCGCTCTTCGCCGACATTGGCGACGAGCAGTCGATCGCAAACAGTCTCTCCACCTTTTCCGGCCACGTTGCGCACATTGTCGCGATGGATGCGCGGCTGCGTACGCCCGCGCTGGTGCTGCTCGATGAAGTGGGGGCCGGGACCGATCCGCTGGAGGGCGGCGCGCTCGGAGCGGCGATCGTCGATCACTTCCGCCAGCGCGGCGCGCTTGTGCTGGCGACGACCCACGACGACATGCTGAAGTCGTATGCGGCAACCACCGAGGGGGTCGTCGGCGCCGGTTTCGGCTTCGACCCGGAAACGTACGCTCCGACATACCGGCTGACCTACGGCTCGCCGGGCCGGAGCCTCGCCCTGGAGATCGCGACCCGCCTCGGCGTCACCCGATCGATCATCGAGGACGCACGCGCGCGCCGGAGCGCGCGCGAGGCCCAGTTGGCCGACCACCTGGCGCAGGTCGAAAGGGATCTGGCGCAAGTGTCCAAGGAGCGCGACGCGCTGGCTGCCGAACGGCGCGTACTGGAGCACGAGCGTGAGCAGCTCGCTGCCTCTGCACTGGCGTTGAAGGAGAGGGAAGCGACCGCCAGGGAGCGGCTGCGGAGCGGGGTCGACGCGGAACTCCGCAAGGCGCGCCGGGACATCGATGCGATCGTGGGCGATTTGCGGAAGCGCAGCGAGGCGCTCGAAAAGCGCGTGGCGCGCAAGGACCGGTCGGCGCCGCCCGTGTCCACCGGGCATACCGGCGCGCTCAAGAAACACGCGGTGGACGCGCTCGATACGATCGCTGGCGGGTCGCGCGTCGCGACGTCGGAACCACCGCCGAACGCGGCGCCCCCGGTACCGGGAACCCGCGTGCAGGTAGCCGGCCTTGGTCTCGACGGCATTCTGGCGACCATCAACGGCAACGACGCCGAAGTAGAAGCGCTCGGCAAGCGGATCCATGTCCGCGTGCGCGACCTCCGCCCGGTCGGACCGGCAGCCGCCGACTCGGCCGCCCGCGGCGCCGGGTCACGGTCGGTCAGCCGCGGCGGCGTCACAGTGAACGTCGCGGAAGAGAGCGCGCCGCCCCTGGAGCTGAACCTGATCGGTTTCCGGGTCGACGAGGCGCTGGCCCGCGTCGAGAAGTACGTCGACCGCGCGATGCTCCACGAGCGCCGCGAACTGCGCATCGTTCATGGCCACGGCACCGGACAGCTCCGCCGCGCGATTGCCGAGTTCCTGACCGATCACCCTCTGGTCGAGAAATACTCCGCCGCCGCGCCGGAGCATGGCGGGAGCGGCGTTACCGTGATCGCGTTGAAGGACTAGCAGCCTGTGGCGCGCTACCCCTCCGGCTTCATCGCGGATCTGAAGATGCAAGCCGACATCGTGCGGGTGATCCAGGACGTCGTGCCGCTGAGGAAGGCGGGAAACAGCTACAAGGGGCTCTGCCCGTTTCACAACGAGAAGACCCCGAGCTTTCACGTCAACCCCGACAAGGGGTTCTTTCATTGCTTCGGCTGCTCGACCGGCGGCGATGTCCTGAAGTTCATCGAGCTGTACGAGAAACTGAGTTTTCCGGAAGCGGTAAAGGCGCTTGCCCAGCGCGTGGGCGTGCAGCTTCCCGAGACCGACGACCCGGAACGTGACCGGGCCGCCGAGGCGGAGCGGGAAGCGCTGGTCAAGGTGCATGAATTGGCTGCGGCGTATTTCCGCGAACAGCTGGCCGCGCCTTCCGGCGCCGGCGCCCGGGCGTACCTGGAGCAGCGCGGCATCGCTCCCGATACGACCGACCGGCTCGGTCTCGGCTGCACGCCGCCCCGCCGCGACGGCCTGACCGGCCATTTGCTCGACGCGGGGCAGCCCATCGAGCTGCTCCGCAAGAGCGGCCTCGTGACCGAGTCCGACGGCCGGCCGCCCATCGACCGATTCCGCCAGCGGCTGATCATCCCGATCTGCCGCGAGACGGGATCGGTCATTGCCTTCGGCGGCCGCGCGCTGGGCGGCGATCAGCAGGTGAAGTACATCAACTCGCCCGAGACCGCGCTCTATACGAAGGGTCGCACTCTCTACGGCCTGCACCTGGCGAAACGTGCGATTCGTCAGCGCGGCTTCGCGATCCTGGTCGAGGGCTACTTCGACCTTGCGCAGGCGCTCCAGGCGGAAATCGCGCCGGTGGTGGCCACGTGCGGCACGGCGCTGACCGAGCGGCAGGCCAAGCTCCTCCGCCGCTTCTGCACGAAGGTGCTCCTCAGTTTCGATCCCGATGCGGCCGGGGTGGGCGCGTCAGCCCGTTCCGGTGAACTGCTCATTGCCGCCGGTTTCCAGGTGAACGTCGTCCGATTGCCGGACGGCCAGGATCCCGACACGGCAATTCGTCAGCATGGCGCGGCGTACTACGTCGATCGGCTCAAGCGATCGACGCCGTATCTCGACTACGTCCTCGAGCGCGCCGCGAGTTCGCGCGACCTGACCCGCGAGAGTCAGCGCACCGGGTTTGTAAACGAAATGCGAGCCATCGCCGCGCGGATTCCGGACGTCGTCGCGCGCGACCAGTTCGCTGACAGGATTGCCCACCGCGCTGGCGCCACCGAGGCGGTGGTGCGCGACGCCATCCGGCAGGAGATCGCCGGGGGGCGCCCGAAATCCCCGGAAACCTCGCCGGAAGGAACAGCGGCGCCCGACCCCCAGGAGTCCGAGAAGGGCTTGATCTGGGCCGTCATGCACCAGACGGAAGAGGCCCAGCAGGTCCTTCTGCGGCTCGAGCCCGCGCACTTCAAAGGCCTCCGGACCGCCTCGATCCTGGAAATGGCGCACGGCCTCGCCGGCGTCCCGGCGGAGGGGATGCCCGAAGCGATGCTGGAGCGGCTGACGGAGGAGGAGACGGCGCTCGTCAGGGCAATAGCGGCGATCGAGATGGCGCCGGCCGGCGTCGAGGACTGCGGCGACGAGCTGCGGCGGCGGCGGCACAAACGCGACCTGGCCGAAGTTCAGGATGAGATCGATCGTCGTCAGCGCGACGGCGCACCCGGCGCGATCGATGACGCGCTCCTCGCCCGGAAGCTGGACCTGCAGCGCCAGCTCGCCGCGCTCGACACCGGAACGGACCTGCCATCAAGTGACAGGAGCGCCCGGCGCGACATATGGTTGGGGCACGGGACTTGACGATGCAGCTGATTGGCTACAATCTGGGCCTGCGAATCGTACCGGCGCGCGGCGTCCGCGCGGATCGCGCGAGGTAACGGTATGCCGAACGAGCCGTTGTCGATCGAAGAGAAGTACGACGAGATCCAGCAGCTGGTCGTCGTCGGAAAGGAACGCGGGTTCCTGCTCTTCGAGGAGATCAACGAGTTGCTTCCCCCCGAAGTTACGTCCGACGATCTGGACGAGCTGTTCACTGCCCTCAACGCGGCCGGAATCGACGTAGTCGAGTCCGAGGAGAAGTATGTAGAGGCGAAGCGGGCCCAGGCGGACCGCTCTCCCGACGGCCGGACCGACGGCGCGCTCGACCTGACGCCCGGCGTGGTGGAGAAGACAGGCGATCCGGTCCGCATGTACCTGCGGGAGATGGGAACCGTTCCGCTCCTCACCCGCGAGGGCGAGGTGGCCATCGCGAAGCGGATCGAGCGGGGCAAGCTGCTGGTGCTCAAGGTGATCTCCCGGTCGCCGGCCGTCGCCGCGGACGTGATTCGGTTCGGGGAGGAACTGCGCCGGGGCGACCGGACGCTCCGCGAACTGATCGTGCTGCACGACGAGACGGCTGCCACCGACCGGATCGGCGAGTGTGGCGAGCAGTTCCTCGGCGACGTCGACGCGATCCGCGCCGCGAATGCCGAACTGAAGCGGAAGCGGACGCGGCTCGCCAAGGTCTCGCGGCAGAATCGCGCGCTGCGGAACCAGACGCGACAGCGGCTGCTGCGCGCCCGGGTCGCGCTCTCGCGTCTTGTGCGCCGCATCGAGTTCACCGAGTCGGTCATCGGCGACTGGATCGTCCTGTTCAAGGCAACGGCCGCCGAGATGCGGCGGGATCAGCAGGAATTGAAGACCGTCAACCGGCGTCTTCGCCGGTCGAACGCCGCGCGCCTCCCGGAGAGTGAGCGGCGGGCGCTTGGGCGCCGGCAACGCGAGCTCCGCACGAACATCCGCGAACGGTCCGCGCAGCTCGGCGAGACGACGAGAACGCGCGGCCAGTCTCTCCGGGTCATCAGGCGCGGCGAGATGCTCGCAGAACGGGCCAAGACGGAGCTGGTCGAGGCAAACCTCCGCCTGGTGGTCTCCATAGCGAAGAAGTACACGAACCGCGGGCTGCAGTTCCTCGATCTGATCCAGGAGGGCAACATCGGGTTGATGAAGGCGGTCGACAAGTTCGAGTACCGCCGCGGCTACAAGTTCTCCACGTACGCCACCTGGTGGATCCGGCAGGCGATCACCCGCGCGATTGCCGACCAGGCCCGGACCATCCGGATTCCAGTCCACATGATCGAAACCATCAACAAGCTGATCCGGACACAGCGCTCGCTGGTGCAGGAGTACGGACGGGAACCGACCATAGAAGAACTGGCCGAACGGCTCGATATACCCGCCGCCCGCGTCCGCCGCGTTCAGAAGATCGCGCAGGAGCCAATATCGCTCGAGACGCCGGTCGGGGAAGAGGAAGACAGCCACCTCGGCGACTTCATCGAGGATCGCCACGCCGTCAATCCCGCCGACGCCGTCATCGACAGGAACCTGAAGGAGCAGACCGCCTCGGTGCTCAAGTCGTTGACGCCGCGCGAGGAGAAGGTAATCAAGATGCGCTTCGGCGTCGGCGACGGAAGTGAACATACGCTCGAGGAAGTGGGCCAGAGCTTCGCCGTCACCCGCGAGCGGATTCGCCAGATCGAAGCGAAAGCGCTCCGGAAGCTCCGGAATCCGTCGCGCAGCCGGAAGCTTCGCGCGTTCCTCGAGGGAGGGACGTCATAATGCTGTATGGGCCCGTAGCTCAGCGGTCAGAGCCACCGGCTCATAACCGGGTGGTCCCAGGTTCGAATCCTGGCGGGCCCACCACTCTCTCATGCACCCAGACCTCGAACGGCTGATCCGCCTCCAACAGATTGATCTCGACGTCGCCGCCGCGCGACAGTCGATCGGCCACTTCCCCGAACAGCTCGCCGCGCTCGACCAGCAGTTGCAGACGTGCCGCGCTGCCGTCGACGAGGCCGAGACGCGGCAAGCCGATCAGAAGACCGCCCGCGTCGGCATCGAGAAGGAGCTGGCCGAGGTCGAGGGGCGGCTTACGCGCTTCAAGGACCAGTTGATGGCGGTGAAGACCAACAAGGAATTCCACGCCGTGCAGCTGGAAATCGCCCATGGCGAGGCCGACAAGCAAAACCACGAGGATCGACTGCTGGAAATGATGATCGAGGCGGACGAGCTTGTGGCCGCGGCGGATGCCGCCCGCGCCGCGCTGACGACCGCCGAGGCGGAAGTGGCCGAGGCGCGGCAGGCGCTCGAAGCGGAGCGCGACCGGCTACAGGCGGAGGTGGAACAGAAGGCCGGGGAGCGGGCAACGCTTGTCGTCGAACTCAAGCCGTCGGTCCTTGCGCTGTTCGAGAGCGTGGCGAGCCACCGAAATGGGTTGGCGGTCAGCGCGGTGCGTAATGGACGCTGCGACGCCTGCCAGGTCCGGCTTCGGCCCCAGCTCCTGAACGAAGTGCGGCGCAACGATGCGCTGATCCGGTGCGAGAGCTGCCAGCGCATCCTCTACTTTCCGGCCGCGACCGCGTCGTGACTGCCCGCCTGCCAATCGCACCGCGCACCATCGCCTGGATCGACGGCGCGGCGCGTGGCAATCCAGGCCCGGCTGCCTACGGGGTGCGGATCGAGTCGGAAGACGGCAGCCTCGTCACCGAGCTGCACGAGGTGATCGGAGCAACGACCAACAACGTCGCCGAGTACCGCGGACTTCTTGCCGCGCTGGACTACCTCGCGGCAGAGCGTCATCGCGACGTGCTGATCCGTTCCGACTCCGAGTTGCTGGTAAGGCAGATGACCGGCGCCTACCGCGTCCGTGCGCCGGCGCTGCGGGCGCTTCACACCCGGGCGTCCGCCACCGCGGCACGGTTCGATTCCGTGAAGTACGAACATGTTCCGCGGGAACAGAACGTCAGGGCGGACCGGCTCGCCAACCAGGCCCTGGACGGCGCGCCGTCAGGACGCGCTGCTCCCGCCGCCCGCCGGGAGCCGGCGTCTGGCGCGGCCGGCATCATCGGCATCGGGATCGACATCGAGGAGGTGGGGCGCGTCGAAGAGCTCCTGCGGCGCTACGGCGACCGCTTCGTTGGGCGGATCTTCACCGACGCCGAAGCGGCCTACTGCCGGAAGCGCCGCGCGCCCGCGCCCCACTTCGCGGCGCGGTTCTCGGCCAAGGAGGCGGCCATGAAGGCGCTCGGCACCGGCCGGGCGCGTGGCGTTCTCTGGCGCGACATCGAAGTGGTCCGGCACGGCGGCCCTCCCACGCTGGCGCTGCACGGCGGCGCACGACGGCGATTCGATGAACTTGGGGGAAGCGGTGCGCTCCTCACGCTGACGCACTCCCGGCACTACTCCGTCGCGCAGGTGATCCTGCTTGGAGTCAAGCCTTAGTTTCTTGAGGTTTGTCCGCCGCCCGCGAGTTTGACGGACCGGCCAGCCGACAGGTACCGTGGCGGCCACATGGCCTCGGCGGACGGGATCATCCTCGTCTTGTACTTCGCAACCCTTTGCGGACTGAGCGTGTACGGCGCGCACCGCAGTCTGCTCGTCTGGTCTTATCTCCGAGGCCGGCGGCGCGCGAGGCGGCAGCATGGCGCTCACGGCGCCTTGCCGCGCGTAACGGTCCAGTTGCCGCTCTACAACGAACGGCACGTCGCGGAGCGCCTCATCGCCGCGGTTGCCCGGATCCGGTACCCACGCGACCGGTTCGAGGTGCAGGTGCTCGACGATTCCACCGACGAGACGCGGGACATCGCGTCGCGCGCCGTCCGGGCATGGCGCTCTCGAGGCGTGGCGATCCGGTACCTCCACCGAACCTCGCGGGACGGCTTCAAGGCGGGCGCCCTGCGGGAGGGGCTGCGCACCGCGACGGGTGACCTGGTCGCGCTCTTCGACGCGGACTTCATGCCGCCGGCGGACTTTCTCGAGCGCGCCATCGTTCCCTTCGCCGACCCGCGGGTGGGGATGGTCCAGGCGCGCTGGGGCCACGCGAACCGCGACTATTCGCTGCTGACGCGCGTGCAGGCGCTGCTGCTCGATGGCCACTTCGTCCTGGAGCATGGCGGCCGGTACCGCGGCAGTTGTTTCTTCAACTTCAACGGCACGGCGGGCATCTGGCGGCGCGCCGCCATCCGGGGCGCAGGCAACTGGCAGGCGGACACCCTGACGGAGGATCTCGACCTGAGCTACCGCGCACAGCTCGCGGGCTGGCGATTCGTCTTCCTCCAGGACGTCGTGGTTCCCGCGGAACTGCCGGTGGAGATGAACGCCTTCAAGTCGCAGCAGCACCGCTGGGCCAAGGGATCCATGCAGTCGTGCCGCAAGCTGCTGCCGGCGGTGCTGCGCGCCCGCCTACCGTTCCGCGTCAAGCTGGAGGCGGCGCTCCACCTGACCGCGAATCTCAACTACCTGCTGTTGCTCGCCCTTTCGCTCCTGGTGGTTCCCGCGATCGCGGCCCGGACCGGCGCCGGCGGCGATCCCCGCACGCTCTGGATCGACGCGGTGTTCTTCGCGTCCGCCGCCGTTTCCGTGTCCGGCTTCTACGGCGTCAGCCAACGGGCGCTGGGAGTCGGCTGGCGAGCCCGGCTGCGGGATCTGCCGGCGGCTATCGCGCTGGGGCTTGGCCTGTCGGTCAACAACGCGGTTGCCGTCCTCGAGGCGCTGGCCGGCCGCACCGGTGAGTTCCGCCGCACGCCGAAGTATGGACTGACGGCCGCAACGTCCTCGCGCGCCACCCGTCCGGCCGACGGCCGCTATCGCCTGGTGTCGTCGTGGCAGCCACTGGTGGAGCTGGCCTTCGGCGTCTGGTTCGCCGTCGCCCTGCTTCGCGCGTTCACCGCCGGCGCGTACATGGTGACGCCGTTCATCGCCTTCTTTCTGTTCGGCTTCCTGTACGCCGCGTGCGCGTCACTGGCGGAGACCTGGGCTCACTGGCGCTCCCGGCGGCGGCGTGGGCGGACACGGGCAGACCTTCAGCATGCCGGCGCGCGGCACTCCTCCCATTGGGCGGAAGAGGCGTCGTGATGGCGGCAAAGGGAGGTCTGGAGGGTGTTGTCGCCACGACGTCGTCGATCTGCCATATCGACGGCGAGCAGGGCCTGCTGTCGTACTGCGGTTACGACATCCACGATCTGGCGCGCGAGGCGACCTTCGAGGAGGTCTGTCATCTTCTCTGGCACCGTCGCCTTCCAACGCGCGCCGAACTGGGGGACCTCCGGTCGGACCTCGCCGCCGCCCGTCCGTTGCCGGAGGCGATGCTCCGTCTCGTGCGGACGTTGCCGCCGGGCGATGCGATGGACGCGCTTCGCACGCTCGTCTCCGCCCTCGCGCTGATCGATCCGCAGGCGGATGCGCGGACCGGCGCCGCGGTGCAGGATCCCGACACCGCGTACCGCACCGCCGTCCGGCTGACCGCCCAGGTGGGCAGCCTGGTCGCCACCTGGGGCCGCCTTGCCGCCGGCGGCGGACCGGTCGCTCCCGACCCTGCGCTCGACCATGCCGCGAACGTCCTGCTGATGCTGAACGGCGAGCGGCCGACGCGCGAAGCCGCGCGGGCGCTGGACGTCGCGCTGATTCTCCACGCCGACCACGAGCTGAATGCCTCGACCTTCGCGGCGCGCGTCACCGGTGCGACGCTGAGCGATGTCTACTCGACCGCGGTCGCCGGAATCGGAGCGCTGAAGGGTCCGTTGCACGGTGGTGCGAACGCCGAGGTGATGCGGATGCTGCTCGATCTGGGCGAAGACGCACCGGACGACGTGGTGGAACGCACCATTCGCGGCATGCTGGCGAAGAAACAGAAGGTGCCCGGTTTCGGCCACCGGGTCTATCGCACCGAGGATCCCCGAGCCACCCATCTTCGGCAGATGTCCGAGACGCTGTCCAGGCAGACGGAGACACGGTGGTTCGGCATGTCCCGGACGATAGAGCGGGTGATGAAGGAAGTGCGCCGGATCGACGCCAACGTCGACTTCTATTCCGCCTCGACGTACCACATGCTGGGCATCCCGATCGGGCTCTTCACGCCGATCTTCGCGGTCAGCCGAATCGCCGGCTGGACGGCGCATGTCCTCGAGCAGTACGCCAACAACCGCCTGATCCGCCCCCGCGCCGACTACACCGGGGCCAAGCCGCCGCAGCCGTTCGTGCCGCTCGGCCGGCGCGTATAATTGGTGCGGCCGTTCGGCCCGCCCCCATGAACCACCGCCAGATCCGCAATTTCTCCATCATTGCGCACATAGACCATGGGAAGTCGACCCTCGCGGATAGATTCCTCGAGCTGACGGGCGCGCTTCGTCCGCGCGAGATGGAAGCCCAGGTGCTCGATTCGATGGACCTGGAGCGCGAGCGCGGGATCACGATCAAGGCGCATGCGGTGCGCCTCAGCTACGTGGCGGCGGACGACGAGACCTACATTCTCAATCTGATCGACACACCGGGTCATGTCGACTTCTCGTACGAGGTGGCCCGCGCCCTCGCCGCGTGCGAGGGGGCATTGCTGCTCGTCGACGCCTCGCAGGGCGTGGAGGCGCAGACGGTCGCGAACGCGTACCTGGCCGTCGATCACGACCTGGAGATCGTTCCGGTCATCAACAAGGTGGATCTGCCGGGCGCCCTGCCGGACGAGGCGGCGCTGCAGATCGAGGATCTGGTCGGTCTCGATCCATCGACGGCGCTCCTGGCGAGCGCGAAGGAGGGTCTCGGGACCAGGGAGATCCTCGAGGCGGTGGTCCGGCAGGTGCCGCCCCCGGCCGGTGATCCGGAGGGGCCGCTCAAGGCGCTCATCTTCGATTCGTGGTACGACGCCTACCGTGGCGTCATCATCCTGGTACGCGTCGTCGACGGTGCGGTCCGCCCCGGCATGAAGGTCCGCTTCATGGCCGCGGCGCACGACTGCGAAGTGGAGCAGGTCGGAGTCTTTTCCCCGAAGCCCCAGGGAGTGGACGCGCTCGGGGTCGGCGAGGTAGGTTTCATCATCGCCAACGTCAAGAACGTCTCCGACGCGCGAATCGGCGACACCGTGACCGAGGCGGCCTTCCCGACCGCGGACCCCTTCCCGGGCTTCCGCGAGATGAAGCCGATGGTGTTCGCCGGCCTCTACCCGGTGGAGAGCCACGAGTACGCCGACCTGCGCGAAGCGCTCGAGAAGCTGCGGCTCAACGACGCCTCCTTCTTCTTCGAGCCGGAGACCTCCGTCGCCCTCGGCTTCGGCTTCCGCTGCGGCTTCCTCGGTCTGTTGCACATGGAGATCGTGCAGGAGCGCCTGGAGCGCGAGTTCGACATGGACCTGGTGACGACGGCTCCCGGCGTCCTCTACCGGGTCACGACTACCGACGGCGAAGTGATCGAGATCGACTCTCCGGCCAAGCTCCCCGACGCGGGGCGGATTGAGGTGGTCGAGGAGCCGGTGATCACGGCGATGATCCTGACGCCGGCGGACCATGTGGGAGCCATCCTGAAGCTCTGCCAGGAGAAGCGGGGCGTGCAGCGCGGCCTTGAGTACCACGCCGCGCACCGGGTCATGATCACCTACGAGCTGCCCTTCAACGAGGTGGTCCTCGACTTCTACGACCGGCTGAAGACCATCTCCCGGGGCTATGCGTCGCTCGACTATCATGTGAGCGGGTACTGGACGTCGCCGCTCGTGAAGCTGGATCTGCTCGTCAACGGGGATCCGGTTGACGCACTGTCGATCATCGTCCACCGCGAGAACGCCTACGCGCGCGGCAGGGCGTTGGTCACCCGGATGCGCAAGCTGATACCGCGCCAGATGTTCGAAGTCGCGATTCAGGCGGCGATCGGAACCAGCATCATCGCGCGCGACACGGTCCGGCCGCTCCGGAAGAACGTCCTCGCGAAGTGCTACGGCGGCGACATCACGCGCAAGCGGAAGCTGCTGGAGAAGCAGAAGGAAGGGAAGCGCCGGATGAAGCGGGTGGGCAGCGTCGAGATTCCCCAGGAGGCGTTTCTCGCCGTGCTCCGCGTCGGCGACGACGAACAGGCCGCCGGCAAGACCAGCCGGGCCAACAGGTGATGGCGAGACGAGGCGCGACACGCGGCGCAAGGCGGAAGGAGCCGGCTCCCGGCGCGGGCCGCGAGCGCGTTCGCGCGGGCCGTGAAGCGTTGGCTTTGGAGGGGACGCCGCCGTTCCGGAAGTCGACGGCGCGGGAGTACCTCGAGGCGATCGTCATCGCGGTGATTCTGGCCCTCTTCGTCCGCACCTGGGTGGTGCAGGCGTACACCATTCCGACCGGGTCGATGGAACACAACCTGCTGGTGGGGGACTACATCCTCGTGAACAAGTTCGTCTTCGGCCCGACGCTGGCCGGCGCGGAGCAGGCCATGCTGCCGAAGACGGATGTCGAGCGCGGCGACATCGTCGTCTTCAAGTTCCCGCTCGATCCGGAGCGCGACTTCATCAAGCGGATCATCGGTCTCCCGGGGGAAACCCTCGAAGTGCGAGACAAGCGGGTCTACATCGACGGCGTGGCTCTCGACGAGCCGTACCTCCCGGAGCATGAGCGGAGCCTCCGGTCCGGTGAGGAAGCGGTGGGCGGCCGCGACAATCACGGTCCGGTCCAGATTCCGGACGGGCACTACTTTGCCATGGGTGACAACCGCGACGACTCCGAGGACAGCCGGTTCTGGGGGCCGTTGCCGGCCGGTCACCTCAAGGGCAAGGCGGTGGTGATCTACTGGTCGTACGACGCCGGGCCGCCGGTCGTGATCCCGGAGCCGGGCCTCGGCGCCGCGGTCCGGCGCGCCGCGTCGGGAGCGGTCGGCTTCTTCGCGCGCACGCGGTGGGATCGCATGCTTCACCAGGTGCGCTGACCCGGCTGGCGGGACGCAATCACAAGGGGGTAGGCCGATGCGTGCGACCGTGGCAGGATTGGCCGTCGTGGTGGCGCTGGCCATCGCGGCAAGTGACCGGAGCGTCGTCGCGGAGCAGCGGCTCACGGGTTCGTCCGACGGCGCGGACGACCCCATCGCCGTGCTTGTCGGCCGGCTCGATCTGGAACGCTACAAGGCAGTCATCAAGGGCCTGACGCAGTTCGGCGACCGGCGGCAGGGAACGCAACGCAACCGAGACGCCGTCGACTGGATAGAGGCGCAGCTTGAGGCGGCCGGTTGTCCCACCGAGCGGCTGCACTACACCTACGATCCCCCGCCGCGGGAGGGCGGCGCCAGACGCGGCGGCGCCGGGCGGGACTCGTTGAATCCGACCGAACCGACGCCGACCGGCGGACGTATCGGACGCAACGGAAGTGGTCCGGGCGGAAGCTCCATCTTCGGCTACCGGGCGCGCACCGGGGTCGTTCGCGATCCGCTGATGCAGCCGGACGAAGCACTGCGCGCGCTTAACCTGGAGGAGCCGACCAACGGCGAGCGATCGCAGGTGTATTGCACCAAGGTGGGCGCCACGCGGCCCGACGAGATGTACATCCTCGGCGCGCACATGGACGGGCACGGGTTCGGCGAGGCGGCCGACGACGACGCGTCGGGGACGGCGCTGGTGATGGAGCTGGCCCGTATCTTGAGCGCGCCGGACGTGCGGACCGACGTATCAATACGCTTTGCCCTCTGGAACGACGAAGAAACCGGACTCAACGGCAGCCGCGCCTACGTCGAGCAGCGACGCGAGCGGCAGGGCCTGGAAGACCCGCCCGGGTCGGGCCGTTTTCCGGAGCCGCGCTGGCTCGGGATGATCCAGCACGACATGATGCTGTTCGACCACGGGGCGCCGGGACCGGACGGCGTGGTCAGCCGGGATCAGCGGCCTGAGGCGGACGTCAACATCGAATTCCAGTCGAACTCGGATCTGGCCGACGAGTCGCGCGACCTGGCGTTCCGGTTCAAGGCGGCCAACGATGCCTACGCGACGGACTATCCGGCGACCGTCGGCCCCCACATGACCAACACCGACTCGACCCCGTTCATGAACGTCACGCCATCCATCAGCCTGCGGGAGAACGAGCGCGGCATGCACATCGGAGCCGGCTGGAATCCTCATTG
Source organism: Acidobacteriota bacterium (assembly GCA_009838525.1). Taxonomy (NCBI): domain Bacteria; kingdom Pseudomonadati; phylum Acidobacteriota; species Acidobacteriota bacterium. Next base: position 128,237 of record VXRJ01000011.1, on the reverse strand, counting down.
GCATCAGCCGACCGACCTCTACGTCACGTTCACCGATGACGACTTCCGGCTCGGACTGAACGCGGCGCAGACGACGCTGGCCGCCATAGCCGAGCTGGCCGGAGCGACGATCGCCCGATAGCGGGAGGCGCCATACCTGGAGGTCCGCCATGACAGTCAATACCACCCGGCGGCGGTTCCTGCGGACGCTGGCGGCGGCCGGCGTCGTCCGTCCGCTCCTCTCCGGTCGTCCGGCGGGCGCCCAGCCGTCGCATGGCGGCCCCGCGCCGGAGGGGCTCTGGGAGGAGGTCCGGCGGCAGTTCGCGTTCCGCGACGAACACATCCCGATGAACGCGGCCAACCTCTGCCCATCGCCCCGCGTCGTGGCCGATCGGGTGAGCGAGCTGACGCGCGACATCGACGTCGATTGCTCGTTCCCGAACCGCGCGAAGTTCGGGCCGCTGCTCGAGGCGTCGCGCGAGGCGGTCGCGAGCCAGCTCGGCGTCACCGCGGACGAGATCGCACTAGTGCGCAATACGAGCGAGGCGAACAACGTCATCAACGCCGGGCTGCCGCTCGACGCCGGGGACGAGGTCGTCGTCTGGGACCAGAATCACCCCACCAACAACGTCGCCTGGGAGGTCCGGGCCGCCCGCTACGGATTCGGGGTGACGCGGGTGACGACCCCGGCGGCGCCGTCCGGGGTCGACGAGCTGGTGACGGTGTTCCAGCGCGCGCTCTCGCCCCGAACGCGGGTCCTGGCCCTGACGCACGTATCCAACGTGAGCGGCGTGCGGCTTCCCGTGCGGGAGTTGTGCGAGGTGGCTCACCGCCGCGGGATTCACGTGCACGTCGATGGCGCGCAGAGCTGGGGCGCGCTTGACGTGAACCTGCGGGACCTCGGCTGCGATTCCTATACCGGCAGCGCGCACAAGTGGTTTCTCGGACCGAAGGAGGTGGGACTGCTCTACGTCCGGGCCGATCGGGTCGAAGACGTCTGGCCAGGCGTCGTCGCCCCAAGCTGGGGCAACGACGTGGCCCCGAGGCCGCGCGGCGCCCGCAAGTTCGAGTCGCTGGGGCAGCGCGACGACGCGGCGCTGGCCGCCGTCGGCACCACCGTCGCGTTCCAGGACCGTCTCGGAATGGCGCGTATCGAAGCGCGGGTGGTTGAGCTGGCGACGCTGCTGAAGGCCGGGTTGCGGGAAGCCGGTTTCGAGCTGATCACGCCGGCGGCGCCCGAGTTGAGCGGCGGCGTCGCGATTGCCGCGGTCGACTCCGCGCGGCGCGGTGCGCTGGTTACCGCCCTGTATGAGCGGCATGGCGTGGCCGGAGCGGCGACCGGAGGCCTTCGCCTCTGCCCGCACGTCTACAACACGCGCGAACACGTGGAGCGCGCCATCCGCGGCGCGGGGGAGCTTCGCCACCGGACGGTGTAGCCTGCCATCGGGCTATCCCACGAGTCCGATTCGTCCTAATATGATCGTGAGGGTGTTGGACAAGGCATATTGGAGCCGTCCAGCGGTTCCTTGAGGAGGTGCTCGTGCCCGAAACCTCACATCCGAGATCCCTGCTCGTTGGCGCCGTGGCCACCATGCTGCTCCTCCCGGCCCTGTGCACGGCGGCGCAACAGACCAACCAGGACCAGACGGAGGAACAAGCCGGGGAAGAGCCGGTCACGTTCGCGGAAACCGTCGTCGTGACCGCGTCCCGCGTCGAGCAGGAGATCATCAACGCGCCGGCAACGGTGACCGTGATCGGAGCGGAGGCGATCGAGGCGCAGTCCGTCATGAGCATCGGCGAACTGGTCCGCCAGGTGCCTGGCGTCAACGTCATCCAGACGTCGAACCGCGACTTCAACGTTACGAGCCGGGGCGCCACGGGCACGCTCTCCCCGTCGCAGATCGTGATGATAGATGGCCGGACGGTCTACCAGGACTTCTATGGCTTTGTTGCCTGGGACGTGCTTCCCATCACCCCGGACAACATCGAGCGGGTGGAGGTGGTGCGTGGCCCCGCCTCCGCCGTATGGGGGGCCAATGCGATGTCCGGCGTCGTCAACCTGATCACGAAGCGGCCGCGCGACATGCTGGGGACGACGCTCGACATCAACTTCGGGACATTCGACCGGAGCCTCCCCGGCCACGAGATGGAACCGGGGTCTACCTTTTCGGTGATGGGGACCCACGCGGCCGCACCGACCGATAGCTTCGCCTACAAGATGTCCGTCGGTTACACGGAGTCAGCCGCGTTCGCCCGGCCGGTCGGTGAGGTTCCGAACATTACCGGCCGGACGCAACTCTATCCCACCGTTGGCGCGCTCGACAGCCGGACGCCGAAATTCGACTTTCGCGGCGACTGGGACGCGCCTGACGGCGTGAGCCACATCAGAGTCAGCGCCGGCTACGGTGGCAGTCAGGGCACCCTCCACACCGGCATCGGCCCGTTCGAATTGAGGCCGGGCACACGGATGGCGTACAGCCGGCTGCAGTACCAGCGAAACAACTTCGAGATAGGCGGCTTCGTCAATTCCAGCTACTCGCCCTTCCGGACCCTGCTGGTTCAGGATGCCAACGGGCTGATCGACGGAGAGATGCTCTCGAACACGATGGACCTCAGCTTCTCGAACACCACCGTGATCGGCACGCGGAACATCCTGAGCTACGGCGGAAACGTCCGGCAGATCACCATGCGCTTCGATCTGGGGCCGGCCGGGGACGGCCGGAACGAGCAGGGGTTCTACATCCAGGACGAGATCTTCCTCCACGACCGGTTCCGCTGGATCATCGGTGGACGCGCGGACCGGGTCAGCACGCTGGATGACGTCCGATTCTCGCCCCGGACGACGTTCATCTTCAAGCCGGCGAACGATCACTCCATCCGGGTCTCGTACAACAAGGCCTTCCGCGCTCCCTCGCTCACCGACAGCTTCCTCGACGTGAATATCCTGCAGCCGGTCCACCTGCCACTGGGGGATCTGGTCGGCGCCGTGCTGGGACCGGCGGCCGCGCAGTTGCCGATTCCGCTGCCAGGCACGATCGACTATCTCCTGCCGTTGCACGCCGCCGGGTCCCACGCCCTTAATCGGCCGCTCGGGGCCGAGAACCTGACCGCGTACGAGCTGGCCTACGCCGGCGGCATCGGCAATCGTGTCGGGGTAACGGCGGCCTTCTACGTCAACGACATCACCGACAGCATCGACTTTACGGAGCTGTCGTACTATTCGACGGCGAACCCGCCGGACAACTGGAACAGCAGTCTTGCCGGACTGCGGCACTTTGCCGCCACGTTGCCGGCCGTGCTGCCGCCCGGCGCCTTGCCGCCGCACCTCGCGCCGTTCCTGAGTGCGGTGGCGCAGAATCCGGCCGTCCTGGTCGATTTGCTGGCCATCTTCGGCGGCCGGCTGCCGGCGGAGCTCACCTACGTCAACCGGGGGTTCATCCGGAACAAGGGGCTCGAGCTGGGGATGAACGCCGCGGTAACGAATCGGGTCAACACCTACGTCAATTATTCCTGGCAGGCGGATCCGGAGGTTCGCGACTGGGATCCGAACGCCTACAACATCCCCTCGGCGCACCGCTTCAACGCCGGCATCGACGCCCGCAACGACCGGCTGTCGGCCAGCCTCACCGTGAATCACACGACCGGGGCGTTCTGGTCCGACGTGCTGGGGCCGGACTTCCACGGCTGGACCGAGCCGTTCACGATGGTGAACGCCAGCGTCGGCCTCAGTTTTGCGGAGGGTCGGTTCAACCCGAGGATCCAGGTGACGAACCTGCTGAATCAGGAAATCCAGCAACACATCTTCGGCGACGTCCTGAAGCGGCAGGTGATGGGCCAGTTGCACATGGCCTTCTAGCAGCTTCACCACGGGCTGCTAGGCGCTCGCGCCGCAGGCGGCCCGCCCGTCACACGGGCGGCGTCCGTCGCCCAAACAGAGCGGTGCCGACGCGGACCATCGTCGCGCCCTCGGCGATGGCGACCTCGAAGTCGTGACTCATGCCCATGGAGAGTTCCGCGAGGGCAGGTTCCGGCACACACTTGTGCCGCAAGGTGTCGCGCAATTCGCGGAGGCGGCGAAAGTACGGGCGGGTCTGCTCCGGATCGGCGTTCCAGGGAGGCATCAGCATCAGGCCGCGCACGTCCACGGCGCGGCAGTCCGCGGCGGCGTCGAAGAGGCGCTGCACTTCGTCTGCGCCCGCGCCGTGTTTCTTCGCTTCACCCGCCAGATCGGCCTGGATCAGGAGCTTTGGTCGCGTGCCGGCATCGAGGGCGGCGGCGTCGAGGCGGCGAAGCAGCTTCAAGCTGTCGACCGAGTGAATCCAGTCGAACCTGGCCGCTGCCTGGCGTGCCTTGTTCGACTGCAGGTGACCGATAAGGTGCCAGCGGATCGGCAACGGGTCGGAGGCCCGGTCCATCTTGGCGAGCGCCTCCTGCACGCGGTTCTCCCCGAAGTCTTCGAGCCCGCCGGCGGCGGCCGCGGCGATCGCCTCCAGCGGGAAGGTCTTCGAGACGGCAACGAGCCGAACGTCTCCGGCGTCACGGCCGTCGGCGCGCGCGGCGCGTGTGATACGGTCCCGGACGGAACGGATGTTCGCGGCGAGCCGATCCGTGGACGGCGGCGTGCTCAGCACGGGCTCCTAGGGATCCAGGGCGGCTAGGCGGGACCGTGCGTCGTCGGCGTACTCGCCGGTCTCGTCGAGGGCGAGGTAGCGGTAGAGGGCCGCGGTGGAGGCGGCAGGGTCGCTCAGGTCGGAGAGCGTAACGCCGAGCCAGTAGTACGCCGGCGCGTATTGTGGGTCGTGGGTGGTCGCCTCCTCGAAGCGCGCCCGGGCGCCTTCCAGGTTACCAGCCTCACGTAACACGATGCCCAACTCCACCGCGTCGGAGGCCTGCTCCCGGTTCGTGGCGATGGCGGCGAGCGTCAGCCGGGTGGCCTCTTCGCGGGCGGCGATCGCGTCTTCCGGCCGCCCCGACTTCCCGTAGATGTCCGACAGGCCGTAGTACGCGGCGGTGTATTCGGGCTGCACCGAGAGGGCGCCGTGGAAAGCACGCTCGGCTTCGTCCCATTGCTCGAGGGCGCCGTGCGCGACGCCGGCGTTGTAATAGCACTCGACGCAACCGGGAAAGAGCTGCGCGCCGAGATTGAAGTAGGTGATCGCCTCGGCGTACGCGCCATTCCGGTTCGCGGCGACGCCCGCATCGAAGAGCGAATCGAGTTCCGACTCGTCGCCGCCGGCGCCGAGCCAGGGCGTGGCGCTACGTCCCGCTTCTAGGATGAAGCGGATGTCCGCCACGCGGCCGTCGCGAACCTGGATTCGATAGACCTCGCTCCGCTGATCCCCCAAGGCCGCGGTGACGGTATAGAACCCGGACGGGACGTCGGGGTGAGCGAACCGGCCGTCCGCTCCGGTTTCGAGTTCGATCGCTTCACTCCCCTCGCGCATCGGGAGGAGGATCACCAACGCGCCCTCGATCGAAGCGCCATCGGCGTCGGCCACGGCGCCCTGGACAGCGCCCGTCGCCTGGGCGAGCGCCGCGCCGGCCCAGAGGAGGACGGCGAGCGCCGCGCCGTTGCATCGGATCATGGTTCCAGTCTATCGCTGTTCAGGAAGCGGTCTACGTCGGCCAGGTCGTGCGTCACTCGGGCCGGGGGGAGCGACTTCAGAAAGCGCCGGCCGTAGCCCCGGGTCCGGAGACGGGGATCGAGAAGGGCGAGAACCCCGCGGTCCGTCCGATGACGGATCAGGCGCCCCAGGCCCTGCAACAGCGTCAGGATGGCGAGCGGCACCTGATAGTCGGCGAACGCGTTCCCGCCATCGTCGTTGATCTGTTCCACTCGCGCGGCGACGAGCGGATCTCCGGGGGAGGCGAACGGCAGCTTGTCGATCACGACGCAGCTCAGGGCGTCGCCAACGACGTCCACTCCTTGCCAGAAACTCGACGTGGCAAGCAGCACGGCGTTCGGAGTCGCTCGGAACTCGCGCAGGAGGACGCTGCGAGGCGCGGTTCCCTGCACGAGGAGCGGATATCGGGAAGCCGGCTCCATCCGGGCGCGGACCGCCTCCAGGTTGGCATAACTGGTGAAGAGCACGAAGGCGCGCCCGGCGGTAACGTCCAGCAACTCCCGAACTTCGCGGGCAACCGCTTCCGCAAAGCCACGGTCGCCCGGCGGCGGCATGCGGCGCGGCAGGTACAGCACCGCCTGGCGACGATAGTCGAACTCGGAGGGCACCTGCAGCTCGGTCGCGTCATCGATGCCGAGGCGGCCACGAACGTACCCGAACGATTCATCCACGGTCAGCGTGGCCGAGGTAAAGAGCGCCGCACGCATCCGTTCTATCAGCAGTTCCCGGATGATGTCGGAAACATCGATCGGTGCGGCGCGCAGGAAGATGCCGCGGCGACGCCGTTCGAGGTAGTAGACGAAGCGCGGATCGTCCGCCGCCACGAGGAATTCGACCTGCTCGCGGAGTCCATCGGCCCGGCGTCCGAGGTTGGCGAGCTCGGCATCCTCCGTCGGCGCGGCCGCCTTCGACAGCATGTCGGCCAGATCGCCAAGACCGCGGGCGAGCATCCGGCCGGCTTCGGTGGCCGGGGCGAGCATGTCGGCGGTAACCCGGATGCGGTCGTGGCCCGGAGCGAGCGGTTCGAGCAGGGCAAAGAAATTGCGCGCGTCGGCCCTGACGGTGTCGAGCCGCCGGTGCAGCTCGCGAGCGTCCGCGTCGCTCAGGGCGTCGGCGGTCGCCGTCCGTTCGCCGTCGGTCCCGTCCCCGGGGGAGGGTGCGTGCGTCGCCCCGGCGGTTGCGCCCGACGCCAGCCGCCGGCCATCGGCGTCGAGCTCGGCCAGCTTGAAGTTGCTGATGGTGTTCGCGAACGACTGCGTCGCGACGTCCTCCAACTGGTGAGCTTCGTCAATCACGACGGTCGCACAATCCGGGATGACGCTGCCGGCGCCGGCAGCCAGGTGGCGCACCGCGGCGTCGGCGCAGAGCAGGTGGTGGTTGACGATCACGAGGTCCGACTCGGCCGCCCGTTGCCGCATCGTCGTGATGAAGCAGTCGCGGTACCGAGGGCAGTCCATCCCGATGCAGTTCTCGGACGTTGCGGCGAAGTCGTTCCAGATCGGCAGGTCGTCCGGCAGGTCCTCGATTTCCGCCCGATCGCCGGTCTCGGTCTGCCCGGCCCACTCGGCGATCCGCTCGAGCATGTCGTTTTCCGCGGCGGGCAGCAGCCGGATCTGCGCCTCCGTCCGCGCCGCTTCGAAGCGGTGCAGGCACAGGTAGTTGCCGCGTCCCTTCATGTAGGTGGCGCTGAAGTCGATCCCGAGCGCGTCGCGCAGTTCGGGCAGGTCCTTGTAGAAGATCTGATCCTGCAGATTGCGGGTGCCGGTCGAGATCACCACGCGTTCCCCGCTCAGGATGGCCGGCACCAGGTAGGCGAGGGTCTTGCCGGTGCCGGTTCCCGCCTCGGCGAGCAGCACGCCGCCGGTTCGGAGCAGGTTCGCGACCGCGCCCGCCATCCGGCGCTGGCTTGGCCTCGGTTCGAAGCCCGGCATGGCGCGGGCGAGGGGCCCGTCGTCAGCCAGCGCTTCGATCACCCGCCGCGGCAGATCCGTCGCGGCGTCCCCCGCTCCCTCGGCACGGCCGGCGTCAGGATCGAAGCCGGGATCGGAATCGAGATCACTGTCGATTTGGATCTCGAACTCCGCGTCCGCCCAGGGGTCGGGCTGAGCGTCGGCGTCCGGTTCGACCGTCAGTTCCCGCTCGGGCTCGACGCCGTCGTCGGGTACAGGGGGAACCTCTGGCATAGCGCTTCCACCTCGGTCCGGACCATGCGGACGGCGCGCTCGTCCTCGGGATCGGCAAGCACGCGGCCGATCAGCTCCGCGACCGTTTCCATTTCCGGCTCCGTCATGCCTCGGGTCGTGAGCGCGGGGGTTCCCAACCGGATGCCGCTTGCCACCATCGGTGGCTGCTCGTCGAACGGGATCGCGTTCTTGTTGACCGTGATTCCGGCCCGGCCGAGGGCCTCCTCCGACACCTTCCCGGTCAGGCCGCGCGAATAGACATCGACCAGCAGCAGGTGGTTGTCCGTACCGCCGCTGACAATTCGGAAGCCCTGCGCCGCGAGGGCGTCCGCCAGGCGGGCCGCGTTGCGCACTACGTGCCGCTGGTAGTCCGCGAATGCCGGCTCCGCGGCTTCCCGGAAACAAACTGCCTTGGCGGCGATCACGTGCATGAGCGGCCCGCCCTGCACCCCGGGGAACAGCGCCCGGTTGATCGCGGGACGGTGCGTGTCCCGGCAGAGGATCAGCCCGCCGCGCGGACCGCGGAGCGTCTTGTGCGTGGTCGTGGTGACGACGTCGGAGTGCGGCACCGGGCTCGGGTGAAGGCCGGTGGCGACGAGGCCGGCGATGTGCGCCATGTCGGTCACTACCGTGGCGCCAACGTCCGAGGCGACCGCCGCGATTCGCGCGAAGTCGATAACGCGTGGGTAGGCGGAGGCGCCTACCATGATCATCTGCGGTTTGTTCTCGCGGGCGAGCTTCTCGAGGGCCTCGTAATCGATCCGCTCGTCGTCGCGCCGCACGCCGTACGGCACGATGGTGTAGAGCTGGCCGGAGAAGTTGAGCGGATGGCCATGCGTGAGGTGCCCGCCGTGCGCGAGGTTCATGCCAAGCACGGTGTCGCCCGGCTTGATGAGCGCGAAGTAGGCCGCCATGTTCGCCTGCGCGCCGGAGTGCGGCTGCACGTTGGCATGCTCGGCGCCGAAGAGCGCCCTGGCCCGGGCGATGGCGAGGGATTCAGCGACATCCACGAACTCGCAGCCCCCGTAGTAGCGTCTCCCCGGGTAGCCCTCGGCGTACTTGTTGGTAAGGACGGAGCCCATCGCCTCCATGACCGCCGCGCTGGTGAAGTTCTCCGAGGCGATCAGTTCAAGGCCGTCGTTCTGCCGGTTGACCTCGTCGGTGATTGCAGCGGCGATCTCCGGGTCGCGCGCGGCGAGTGGAGCAGTGATGTCGAGGGCGTCAAGCGTGTCGGTCATGGTGAGGAGCGACGTTCGATCGCCGCTATCTTGTCGACCCGGCGTTGATGGCGTCCGCCGGCGAAGGGCGTATCGAGGAACGCCTTGATGATCGTCAGGGCGTCGTTCCCGGCCAGCGATCGGCCGGCGAGCGCCAGGATGTTCGCGTTGTTGTGCTCGCGGCAAAGCCTGGCGCTTTCGACCGTGTGGACCAGCGCGGCGCGGATGCCCGGCACCTTGTTGGCGGCGATGGACATGCCGACGCCGCTGCCGCAAATCAGGATGCCCCGGTCGTACGCACCGCTCGCGACGCCGGCCGCCACCTTCCGGGCCACGTCGGGGTAGTCGGCGGGATCCGTCGAGTGGACACCGAGGTCGATTACATCGACGGCGATGTCTTCCGCGTGCTCATCGCCGTTCGGACCAAATGCCCGCCGAACCTGATCCTTGAGCGCAACCCCGGCATGATCGGCCCCCAGCGCCACGCGCATACAGCGATTGTACTATCTCGCTCGCCGGCTGCGCCCCCGGGAGGCGCGTGCTATATTCGACGCAGTTTCGCCCCTGGCCGGCCCCTGCTTTCGCCAGGAAGTGCCAGCGCGCGCGGACGGAGGAGCAAGACACCATGGCGAGCCCCGCCGTTCCCTCTGCAATTACGGCCGACGTCGCGGCCCGTTTCGCCGACGCATTCCCGAATTCGCGAAAGGTGCATGCCGAAGGTGAGCGGGTAAGCGTCCCGATGCGCGAGATCGCGCTGAGCGGTGACGAACCGCCACTCCGCGTCTACGACACGAGCGGCCCGCACGACGCCGACGTCCGTGCCGGTCTCTCGCCGCTTCGTCGCGACTGGATTCTGGCGCGCGGCGACGTGGCCGAAACGGCGCGGACGGAGCGGACGCCGGGATCGGTGGAGATACCGGCGTCGCTCCATCGTCCCGTCCTGCGCGGCCGGCACGCTGTCACTCAGATGCGCTACGCGCGCCGCGGCGAGGTGACGCCCGAGATGGAGTTCGTGGCGTTGCGGGAGGGATTCGATCCCGATTTCGTCCGCGCGGAAGTGGCGCGCGGGCGAGCGATCATCCCGGCGAACGTCAATCACCCGGAACTCGAGCCCATGGCGATCGGCCGGAACTTCCTGGTGAAGATCAACGCCAACATCGGCAACTCCGCCGTCAGTTCGTCGATCGAGGAAGAGGTGGAGAAACTTCGGTGGGCGACGCTCTGGGGCGCCGACACGATCATGGATCTGTCGACCGGTCCCGACATCCACGAGACGCGCGAGTGGATTCTTCGGAACGCACCAGTGCCGGTCGGTACGGTGCCGATCTATCAGGCGCTGGAGAAGGTCGGGGGGAGGCCCGAGGAGCTGACGTGGGAGATCTACCGCGACACGCTGATCGAGCAGGCCGAGCAGGGCGTCGACTACTTCACCGTCCATGCCGGCGTTCTGCTCCGCTACATCCCGATGACGGGGAGGCGCGTGACCGGCATCGTGTCGCGCGGCGGGTCGATCCATGCGAAGTGGTGCCTGGCGCACCATCAGGAGAACTTCGCCTACACGCACTTCCGTGAAATCTGCGAAATCATGCAGGCGTACGATGTCTCCTTTTCGCTGGGTGACGGGCTGCGTCCCGGGTCGATCGCCGACGCGAACGACGAGGCGCAGTTTGCCGAGCTGCAAACGCAGGGAGAGCTGACGCGCATTGCCTGGGAGCATGACGTGCAGGTGATGAATGAGGGGCCGGGCCACGTTCCCATGCACCTGATCCGGGAGAACATGGAGAAGCAGTTGGCGTGGTGCGACGAAGCGCCGTTCTACACTCTCGGTCCCCTCACCACCGACATCGCGCCCGGCTATGACCATCTCACGTCGGCGATCGGGGCCGCGATGATCGGCTGGTACGGAACGGCGATGCTGTGCTACGTCACCCCGAAGGAACACCTTGGACTGCCGAACCGGGACGACGTCAAGGCGGGAGTCATTGCTTACAAGATCGCTGCCCACGCCGCCGATCTGGCCAAGGGCCACCCGCGCGCGCAGGCGTGGGACGACGCGCTGTCGAAAGCGCGTTTCGAGTTCCGCTGGGAGGATCAGTTCAACCTGGCGCTCGACCCCGTCACGGCGCGCGCGTTCCATGACGAGACCCTCCCCGCCGAGGGCGCGAAAGTAGCGCACTTCTGCTCCATGTGCGGTCCCAAGTTCTGCAGCATGGAGATCACGCAGCAGATTCGCGACTTCGCGGCCGAGCGGGACCTCGATGAACAGGCAGCGGTGCAGGCGGGCTTCGACGAGAAGTCAACGGAGTTCCGCAAGGCGCGCGAAATCTACGTCCCGACCAAGTAGACGCGGTGCGCGCGCCCTTACCGGCGCGCTGGAAGTCTCGCTGGCGCAACAGCGCACCCTGGCGGACGCGCTCGCAAGCTCCTCGGCTAGCGTCGATCCGTGGCGGCCGGCGAGTTCGGAAGGGTCGTGATCTGAATGATCGTCGGGAACGCCGGAGGGTCCGAGCCCGGCGCTGGGTTCAGATAGCCGGGCGACCCGTTCCAAGTGTAGTCCTTGATCGTCACGCTCGGGCGGTAGTCCATTTCCCGATCCCGAAACCGGGCCGTCTCGAACTGGTGAATCGCGGGACGGTCGTAGACGCGGCGACCCCGTTCGTCAAGGATGACGGAGTAGTAATCCACGAGGTCCACGAACGGTACGGTGGCGCCGAAGAGGTGGAAGCGCTGGCCCCTTCCCGCGTCGTACGACGTAATGTACCGTGCGCTCGGAAAGATGTTCACGCCGAGCTCCGCCTCGGTGGGTTCTTCCGGACCGGACATCGCCGCGTCGGCCGCCGACGGGGAACCGTCGAGTCCTGATGGTTGCGCCGGCGCCGTGGTGGTGGAGGCTACGGCTCCCTGGGGTGACGTAGCCGCTTCGGGTTCCGGCTCCCCGACCGTCGGAAAGGGGCGGGGCGCCAGCGGCCGCCGCTGCGCTTCGGCCGCGTCCGCAACGACGATCAGGGCGAGGAGCGCTACTCCCAGCGCGGGAAGAATCCGAGACGCCGCATCGACGTGCGTCACAGACGTATTATGCCCTAAATGCGAGACATCAGGCAGTTCTGCGACGCCCATTACGACTGGTTGATGGAGACGATTGTCGCGCTCGTCGCCGCCGAGTCACCCACCACCGACCGTGACGCCGCCAACCGCTGCGGCGACCTGATCTCGGCGCTCGTGCGGCAACAGGGAGGAGAGGTCGAGCTGGTTCGTTCGCAGGGCTGCGGCGACCACCTGGTTGCCGGATTCGGCGGCGGCTCAGGCGATCGGATGCTGCTTCTGGGGCACTTCGACACCGTCTGGCCGGTGGGGCAACTGAAGCGGATGCCGATTCGCGAGGTGGAGGGGCGGTTGCACGGTCCGGGTGTGTACGACATGAAAGGGGGTATCGGGATCGGCCTGCTTGCCCTGCGCGCGCTGGCGGCGACGGGGCGACTCGCTGAACGTCGCGTCACCATGCTCCTGACCGCGGACGAGGAACGGGGGAGCGCTACGTCGCGCACCCTGGTGGAAGATCAGGCCCGGCCGTGCGGGGCCGTGCTGGTTCTCGAACCGGGACTGCCGGGCGGCGCCGTCAAGACCGGCAGGAAGGGCTGCGGCGAGTTCGAGCTCCGCATCCAGGGCGTTGCAGCGCACGCCGGCATCGACCCCTCGCGCGGCGCCAGCGCGATCGACGAGCTGGCGGCTCAGATCGGCGCGATCGGTGCGCTGCGCAGCCCTGAGCGCGGAGTGACCCTGAACGTGGGAATCGTCGAGGGGGGCAGTCGGCCCAACGTCGTCGCGGACTCCGCACGTGCGGTCGTCGATGTGCGGGCCGGGACGATGGCTGACGCGCACCGGATCGAGGAGGCGATGCAGGGGCTGCGGCCGACCATCGAGGGCGCTGCGCTCGAGGTGACTGGCGGCTTCAACCGGCCACCGTTCGAGCGTACGCCGGCCGTCGCCCGACTGTATGTGACGGCCCGCGCCATTGCCGCCGAGCTGGGGCGGGAACTGGGCGAGGGGACGACCGGCGGCGGATCCGACGGCAACTTCACCGGTGCTCTCGGTGTGCCGACCCTGGACGGCCTTGGTGCCGTGGGAGACGGCGCGCACGCGCTCGACGAGCACCTCCTGACGGCTGAACTGACGTGGCGGGCGGCGCTGGTCGCCGGCCTGATCGATCGTCTGGGAACCTGTGGTGACGCCCCGTCCGGCGTCGGGAGCGGTGAGTCGGCTTGATGAAGGGCCGCCAGCGGCCGGACTGATAAGATCGAGTCAGGAGAAGCAAGCAATGGGAAACGCACTCAAGACGGCGCTGCTGCTCGGGTTGCTGAGCGGCCTGCTGCTGGTAATCGGGCAATGGTTCGGCGGATCGACCGGGCTGGTGATCGCCTTCGTGTTCGCCGTCGTCATGAACTTCGGGTCGTACTGGTGGTCCGACAAGGTGGTCCTCCGGATGTACCGCGCGAGCGAAGTGGGACCGGATCACAAGCTCCATCGCATCACGTCCCGGCTGGTGCAGCGCGCGGAATTGCCGATGCCGAAGGTGTACGTCATCCCGGACGGTTCGCCGAACGCCTTCGCTACCGGCCGCAACCCGAAGCACGCGGCGGTGGCGGCGACCGAAGGCCTGTTGCGCGTGTTGAGCGATGCGGAGATTGAAGGGGTCATGGCTCACGAGCTGGCCCACGTCAAGCATCGCGACATCCTGATCAGCTCCATCGCGGCGACGATCGCGGCGACGATCATGATGATCGCGAACATGGCGCAATGGGCCGCGATCTTCGGCGGTTTCGGGGGGCGGGACGATCGGGGAGGGAACCCCCTGGCGTTGCTCGCCACCATCATCGTGGCGCCGCTTGCGGCGGCCCTGATTCAGTCCGCGATTTCCCGGTCGAGGGAATTCGCGGCGGATCGCGCTGCGGCACAGATCGTCGGGAGTCCCTACGGTCTGGTCAACGCGCTGAAGAAGATCGAGGCGGCGTCGCGGCGCGTCCCGCTCGACGCCAACCCGGCAACGGCGCACATGTTCATCATGAAGCCCTTCGGCGGGAGCGGAATGATGTCTCTCTTCAGCACGCACCCGCCGACTGAGCAGCGCGTCCAGGCCCTGCTGAATACGATCTAGCGCGCCCTTGCGGGCGCGCCGGCGCCAGGCTCCCTAGCTGCTAGGCTACTTCTTTCCGCACTCTCGCCCTCCAGTCGTCGAGCAGGCGGGCGAGCGCCTCGTCGAGGCTGACGGTGGGGCGCCAGCCGGTGGCGCCGGTCAGCCGTGCGTTGTCACCCAGCAGGAGCGGGTAGTCGCTTGGCCGCAGGCGGGCGGCGTCTACCCGGACACCGATCGGACGGTCCGAGAGCGCCAGCAGCCGGTCGAGCACCGTCTGCATGGGATGCGCCGTGCTGGAACAGACGTTGTAGACGGTTCCGCCCCGGCCCCGGTTCATCAGCGCCCGGTAGGCGGCAACCGTGTCGCGGACGTCCAGAATGTCGCGACGGGCGTCGAGCGCGCCCACGTCGATGACCGGCTCGACGCCGCCCGTCTCGATCCGCGCGATCCGACTGGCAAAGCTGGACGCGGCGTATCCGGTGCCCTGGCCCGGACCGATGTGGGTGAACGATCGGGTCAGAATAATGTCGAGCCCGTCGGCGGTGGCTACGCGACGCGCCAGCATTTCCTGCGCCAGTTTGCTCACCCCGTACGGGTTGATTGGACCGAGCGCATCGTCCTCGGTGAGGGCCGTCGGTTTCGGGTGATAAACGAAAGCGGATCCGGGGATCAGCACGCGGGCGCCGGGCGCGTGCGCCTGCAGCGCGTCAAGCAGGTGTTGCGTGCCGATGACGTTGGTTCGGAGCGTCGCGGCGCGTGTCCGCCAGGAGTTCGCCGTGCTGGCGGCGCCCGCGCAGTGGTAGACGTGGGTGGGCCGTAGCGCCGCGACCGCGCGATGGACGACGCCGGCCTCGACGAGGTCGACGTCCGCGCGTCGCCAGGCCGTGACCGGTGCGACGACGTCGTCGGCCCGCAGGGCGGCGACCAGGTGCTGGCCGACGAAACCCGCGGCGCCGGTGACGAGAACGCGGTGGGGCATCGATTCGGTTGCGGAGCGGCGATTCGGCAGCCGTCGCTGCCCGCGCTGCGACCCGGCTCCTGGTTGACTTAGTTGACGCCGCTCCCGAGGGCCCCGAAGACGTTGGCGAAGCGGCCGAGGCCGGCGAGGGTGAAAGAGACGTTGACTCGGCGGTCGTTCGGCAGGAAGGCGCGGGCGCCCAGCCCCTCGAAGTTGTACACCTGGTACTCGAAGCTGATATTGCAGCACTGCGCGTTGTAGTAGACGAGCAGCCGCTGCATCAGGTGGTGTCCGCGCCGGAAGTCGTAGTTGAACGAGTAGAGCCCTCCCACCACGTTGTTCGGCGTTCGCAGCGACGTGTACGCGTTGAGGTAGTGATCCAGCCGGCTCTTGTCGTTGAAACCGGGGAGCTGCGCGATGAACCGACGTTGGCTCCAGCCGCCGCGCACCTCGAACCAGCCTCCCCGTTCGTAGCTCCCCTCGGCCGAAATGGACCGTAGCGTCCGGTAGGTGGGATCGACTTCGGCGCGCATCGTCGCGCCTATCTCGCGGGTCGGATCCGCCCGGACCACGAACGACATTGGCGACCAGTGGGTCGGACTGGCGCCGGTGAAGCTGGTCCGGAAGTTCCGATCGTACTGCGAGGCGTTCTCATCCGTGTAGTAGCTCTGCGTGATCGACGCCGACAGGATCTCGCGCGCTACCGACTCGCCCCGCCCACCTTCGTACACGCGCGCGAACAGCCGCGTGTCCAGCCCGTACTGGTACTGCCAGATGTCGCCGACGATCGAGTCGATACCCTCAATCCGGACGATCCTGTCGAACTCGTCGATCGGGCTGACGCGGCGGATGCCCCACCACGGCTCGATCAGGTGCTTCATCCGTTCGGAGTAGCCGCTGCCCGGCGTGTCCCAGATCTTGACGAAAGACGGGCCGGTCACCGTGCTCGCCAGTTCGAAGTAGGAGCGGCCGACGCCCACCGGCACCTGCCGCCGGTCCTCCAGGCTCTCGTCCCAGTAGGTCCAGCGAAACTGCGCGCTCGAGTCGAATGTAAGGAAGGGCCACTGCGTGAACGGGAACTGGATGGTCGGGTTGACGTCGAGCCGGTTCAACCCGGAGTCGACGACGTCCGTGCCCGTCGCGCCCCGGATCCGCGAGGCTCGGAGCAGCCGGACGTACTCCGTGTCGAGCGAGTAGTAGAGGGGGGTGCCGGGGATTTCCGTCTTGCCCTGGCCAACCGTGACGCGCGGTCCCCCGCCGTAGACGGCCGAGTGCGTCCCGCCGAAGAACGTCTCGCTCCGGTCGAACGTGCCGCTTACCTGGTAACGGCCGATCTGGCCGCTCGCGTTGCCGGACATGCTGCGCGAGCTGTTGGACGCGTCGAACACGTTGTGGTTGTACGTCTGTTGCACGTCGATGTTGGAAAAGTAGTTGAGCTGGCCACGCGCCATCCATCCGGCCGGCAACGCCTGCCGCGTCTGACCCGTGAGGCGGTAGCTCTTGCGCGCCTGCCGGGTGAACGTGCCGCCCCGCCCCGTGACTTCCGCCTCGTGCTCGTTGAGGTAGTGGATCCGTGCGTTCCCCTGCGACCCGCCCCCCCGCGTGTAGCGATACTCCGCCGCCGACCCCATTCCGCCGAGCGACGTGTACCAGTCGTTGTACAGCGTGACGTCCTGGCTGCGGCCGAGAGCCAGGAAGAACGCGTTGCTGAGGCTGCTGCCGTGGTAGGAGGAATTGCCCCAGGTGGGCATCAGGAGGCCGGTCGCGCGCCCCTCCTCCGGGATGGGATAGGGAAGGGCCGGAATGTAGAAGACCGGCACGCCCTTCACCTTGAGCACCGCGTTCCGGAGCATGACGTAACTGTCGAGGTTGATCGTGAACGAGCTGGAGACAAGTTCCCACCGGGGGGTCGGCTGCACGCAACTGGTGAACGCCCCCTTCGTGATCCGGTAGGTGCGGGGTGCGAGCCGCTCGATGCGCTGGCCGTAGAAGAGCATGTCGGGTTCCTGCGTCCCGAACATGCTTCGGTCCACCTCGTCGGCCAGGTTGATCGATCCGCTGGCGTTCTCGAATACGGCCGTCTGGTCCTTCGTCCGGTACTCCAGACGGTCGGCCGCAATGCGGGCGTCGAGCCCGCTGTAGACGACGCTGCCACTGGCAACGAGTCGCGCGGTGATGTTGGCGAGGGGATCGACAGGCTCGGCGTCCTCTTCCGCGTCGTCCTCGGGTTCGCGGTTGCCCGCCCCGCCGTCCTCGTCCTGCCCTTCGGAATCCGCCTCCGCGTCGCTGCCGGGTTCGCCCTCCGCGACGGCGTCGCCCTCCGATCCGGTTTCCTCGGTGTCGATGTAGATGTCGACCTGGTCGGCGGAGAGATCGAACGTCTCGCCGTTGATTTGGACATCGCCGCTGAGCCGGAGGTGTGAACCGCTCACCACCTCGTAGTGCCCTTGGCGATAGTCGAACGGCAGGTTCGGAAAGAGCTGCGCCGCGGCGCTCGCCGGAAGCAGGAGAACAGCCGCTACGGCCGCGAGGAACGCTGGTCGATGGACTGTGCCCACTGCACTCGATTGTACCCGCGCAGTATCACGCGCGTGGCCCTTCGCCCCGCGGGGTCAGCCTCGGCAGAAGCGCTCCTACCAGGTACATCGAGCCGGTGGCCAGTGCGAGTGGACCATCGCGCCACGCCTGATCGAGGGCGGCGTCGGGCGTGTTCGCCGAGCTCACCGGAAGGTCGGGGCAGGCAGTGCGGGCGGCGGCCTGCAGGTCGTCCACGGACCGGGCTCGTGGACTGTCGATGGGGGCGCAGATGACTCGGGTCACGACCGGGCCCAGGGCGCGCAGCATGCCGATCACGTCCTTGTCGGCGAGCGCGCCGAAGACGGCCGGAAGCCCGGCCGGAGCCAGGGTCCTCACGTAGTCCGCCAGCGCCGTGGCAGCGGCAACGTTGTGCGCCGGATCGAGAAGCACGCGACGGCCGGGCGCGGCGTCGACCAGCTCGAGCCGTCCCCGGCAGCGAACGTCCGTGAGCGCCGACAGGATCGCGTCGCGCGAAACCTGGAGGCCCGCCGCGCCCAGTTCTTCGAGCAGGCGGACGGCGACCAGCCCGTTGCGCACCTGGTGGCGGCCACGAAGCGCGAGGGTTAGCGGACCGTAGTCGCCGAGCGGGGTCGCGAGCCGAGAGACGCGGGTCAGGCCGGCATCGTCGATGGTCCAACGCACGGTGACGCCGTCGTCGATGTCGATGACGCGTGCGCCGCATTTGGCCGCCGCGCCGTCCACAACCCTTCTGGCTACCGGCTTCGTCTCTCCGGTCACCACCAGAGATCCCGGCTTGATGACACCGGCTTTCTCCGTGGCGATCGCCTCGATCGTTTCCCCCAGGTGCTGTTGGTGGTCGATGTCGATGGAGGGAATGGCGACCGCCGCCGGTGTGACGATATTCGTCGCGTCGAAGCGTCCACCGAGTCCGACTTCGAGAACCGCGGCCTGGACGTTTCGCCGGCGGAAAAGCGCGAGCGCGAGCGCGGTGGTCGCTTCGAAGAACGTGGGAGGATGCGGCAGACGGCCTGACGCCTGCAGGGCATCGGCCGTATCGACGACGGTCAGCGCCTCGGTGGCGAGCGCGTCATCGTCTACGGGCTCGCCGTCGACGGCGAACCGTTCCGCCAGTTCGTTCAGATGCGGTGAGGTATAGAGTCCGGTCCGATAACCCGCCGCCCGCAGTCCGCGCTCAATCGCTGCCGCCACCGAGCCCTTGCCATTGGTGCCCGCCACAACGATGCAGGAGAAGCTCCGCTCCGGGTGATCGAGCGCCCGCGCGAGCGTTCGGATGTTGTCGAGTCCCAGCTTGATGCCGAAACGCTCGAGGTCGAAGAGACGGCCGACAGGATCGTCCGGCGGGGCCAAAACCGCATGCTATCATGCGCCCGCGATGTCCCGGGACCGACGTGCATCCCTCCTGTTGCGCGCGTCGCTCATCCTCCGCGCGAAGCTCTTTCCTCCGATCCTGATCGCCCTCGGGACGGCGTCATGTGCAACGCGGGACGCCCCGGTAATAGTCGCTCCGCCCTCCGTCTCCGACCAAGTTGCCTGGATCCTCCGCCTGGAGGACGAGCGCCGCCTCGAGGATCCGCCTCCGCCGGAACCGCCGGCCGATCCGGGACCCCAGGGCGAAGGCAACGGGGACTCAGGGGCAGCGCAAGTTCCTGCGGTGCCGCCCGCGCCACCGCCGCTGCGGCCCAGCCTGTTTGCGCTGCTGGAGGCGCCGGAGCCGTACGTTCGCCGTCGGGCCGCGCTCGCCGTCGGCCGGGTCGGCCAGGCCGAAGGGGTGGAGCCCCTCATCGCGCGTCTTGCCGATCGTGAGCCGGAGGTGCGGCAGATGGCTGCGTTCGCGCTTGGGCTGATCGGCGATCCGACCGCGACCGATGCTCTCGTAGAGAGTCTGCGTGACGTCTCGGCGAAGGTGCAGGGGCGCGCCGCCCGCGCGCTCGCCAGGATCGGCGCCGCGGCCACGGCGCCCGCGGTCGGGGCGATGGTGGGCCGGTACGTCACTGGCGCGTTCGGGATGGACCCGGAAGACCTTGCCTATCCACACTCGGACGAAGTGGAGGCGTTTCGCAGCGGACTCTATGCCTTGGGTGAGCTCGGCGCGTACGAGCCCCTTGCCGACGCGGTAATCGGCGACGCGGAGCAGCCCGTTCTGTGGTGGTGGCCGGTCAGCTACGCGCTCGGCCGGACCGGGGACAACCGCGCCCTGTCGCCGCTGGCCACGCTCTCGGGCGTTGTGGGAAGCCACGGTGTGGCCCTGGCGGCCGACGGACTGGGCGCCTTGGGTGATCCGGAGGCGATCGAGCCGCTCGTCGAGCTGCTCGATCTCGACCGGCGCGATCATAGGGTGGTTACCGCCGCGGTCCGCGCCCTGGGTGCGATCGATCATCCCGACGCGATCGAGGCGCTCGACCGGTTCGTCCGGATCCGGCGCCTGGACGAGCCGCTACGTCGCGCGGCGATAGACGCGCTTGCCCGACATGGCGCCACGGCGTCCATCGAGGTGTTCATCGAGCTTCTGGGCCATCCGTCCCCCTACCTCAGGGCAGCGTCGGTCCGCGCCCTGGCGGCTGCCGACCCCCAGTCGTTCGTTTTCGTCCTCTCGGGACTTGGCACGGATTCCGACTGGCGCGTCCGGCAGGCGCTCGCGGACGCCCTGCGCCACGTCGATCCGGCGGGGGCAATCCCGCGCCTCTGGTCGATGCTGGAGGACGACGATGCGCGCGTGGTCCGGTCGGTGCTGGAGGCGCTGGCCGCGATCGATCCACCTGACCTGCCTGGGTTGCTGATCGATCGGCTCCAGGCGGAGGACGTTACGGTTCGGGCGGCCGCGGCGCGCCTGCTCGGGGCGCGTTGTCCGGCGGGATCAGCCGGCGCGCTGGCGGAGGCGTACGCCGCGGCGGAATCGAATCCGTCGTACGTCGCGCGCGCGGCGATCGCTCGGGCCATCGGACTCTGCGGCGGCGAAGGTGCCGTCGCAACCCTGCGGAAGGCGCTTGCCGACCGCGACTGGGCGGTCCGCGTCGCCGCGGCGGCCGGACTCGAAGGCCTGGATCCGACCGGCGATCACCAGTCGGCGATCCGGCCTGCGCCCGGCCTGCGCCGGGTGGACTACTCGGCTCCCCATCTCGTTTCGCCCGAGGTGTCGCCGCACGTCTACGTCGAGACACGCCACGGCACGATCGAGATCGAGCTGGCGGTTCTCGACGCGCCGCTCGCGGCCGAGAGCTTCATGACCCTCGCGCGGGATGGCTACTACGATGGCCTGACGTTTCATCGCGTCGAGCGGCACCAGGTAGCCTATGCTGGCGATCCCCGAGGTGACGGCTCGGGCGGTCCGGGCTACACCTTGCGCGACGAACTGAATCAGCGGCCGTTCCTGCGGGGCACGGTCGGGATCGCGCGCGAGGCGGTGGATACCGGGGGAAGCCGGTTCTTCATCACGTTGTCGCCGCAGCCGCAGTTCGACGGCCGCTACACCGTGCTTGGCACCGTGGTTGCCGGAATGGAAGCGGCGGACGCCATCGAAGAGGGCGATCGGATGGACCGCGTGCTGGTGTGGGACGGAGTGCAGCCGTTCCGCGGCGCCGAGGACGATTCCGCCGACCCAGCGGATGGCTTCGACTAGACGAACCTGACCAGCCGCACGTTCAGGGTTCGGGTGGAGGCGCTGGCGCCCTTCCACTGCACGAGAATCGGGCTCTGGTAGACGCCCCAGCCAATCTCTCCCGCCCCCGTGCCCTTCCGGTCCAGGACCGGGAGGCTGATGCCGCGCTTCATCCGCAGAAAGTGCGAGACGGGAAGGGCCAGCGCACGGTTCACGACCCGCTCAACGAATGAACGGCGGGCGCCGATCTGGTCCATGAGCCGGTTGAACACCTGCACCGCGTCGTACTGCGCGTAGTTGAGAGCCTTGGCAGGTATGGCCCGGGGCGCCTGGAGCGCCTCCTTGCCTATCTGCGCCACGAACCGAAGCGGGTTCTTCAGAACGTCACGCAGGTCGTGGGCCATGAGCAGGGTCTCGTACTCGTTGACGGTCAGGCCTGCTTCGTTCTCCTCCATGGCGAGAGAAACATCGAAGCGACCGAAAGACACCTGGTGCTTTCGGGCCAGCTTTTCGAGCTGCGCGATCAAGCCGAGTTGCGGGTCGCGGAGGTTCTGCGCATCGATGGAGTGCGACGATGCCGGCACCTGCACCTGGCTCTGCGCCACGTCTTCCTCGCCGTTGTAGGCGACTACCGTCGTGCGCCGGTAGCGCGTTCCACCGACGTGGACCCCATCCAGCTCTACGAACCAGACCGGTTCGTCGCCGTGCAGCTCGTACGACGTGGCGCTGCGCATGCCGCTTCCCATGAATGCCAGGTGGGAGTCGGCGTTAAGTGGCTCGACGGCGCGCTGTTCTTCCGACAACTCCGTTCGGAGGTGCAGCTTGTCGTGAGTGTAGTCGGCACCGGCCGGAAACAACTTGCGAAAGACCTCGAGGTAGTCCTGAATGTTGCTGCTGTCATGATCGAGCGCCTTTGCCAGGCGCTGATCCAGATAACCGGCCGTCGTGTGGTCTGAAATGTAGAAGGCCTTCGGGTAGCGCGTGAACTCGCTCCCGAACTCGTCACGCAACTTGCCCCGAACGTCGATAAGGTCGACGCGTGCCGTTGGCCTGATTTGAAGGGTCGCTTGGAAAGGCGCTTCGTGGGTTTCGGTGTGCCGGTCTACCAGGATCTTTGGCACGGTCTGTCAGTCTAACCAATCCGCCGGCTTCTGACTCGGTCTTCGCGGGCCGCGCAGGCCCGTTGGGCTAAGTCGGACCCACGCTGCGGGCGGGAGCGCGGCCGGGTCGGCGCCGGCGCGCGTGCCGGTCGAGGGCAAAACCGATCAGTCGATTGAGCAGTTCGGGGTACGCGACGCCGGAAGCTTCCCACATTCTGGGGTACTGACTGATGGTAGTAAATCCGGGCAGCGTGTTCGCCTCGTTCACGTACAGCCGCCCCGCCGTTTCGTCGAGCAGAAAGTCGACTCGCGCCATGCCGGCGAGGCCGAGTGCGCGGAAGGCTGCCACCGCCATCGCCCGAATCTCCGAGATCCGGCCATCGCTCAACTGCGCCGGGGCGATGACCTGTGAGCGGTCGTCGAGGTACTTGGCCTCGTAGTCGTAGAAGTCACCGGCCGGGATAACTTCGCCCGGCATCGACGCTTCGGGCATGTGGTTGCCCATCACCGAACACTCGATCTCGCGCGGGTCAGGCACGGCGGTTTCTATCACGAGCGTGTCGTCGTACCCGTAGGCATCCGCGATTGCCGCGCGCAGTTCCGTCGCATCCCGCGCTCTGGAGACGCCGATGCTCGATCCGAGGTTGGCCGGCTTGACGAAAAGCGGGTAGTCGAGGGCGGCTTCGAGGCGCGCTACGACGGCGTCCGGATCGGCGTCCCAGTCG
The DNA here is from genome assembly GCA_009838525.1 of Acidobacteriota bacterium. Classification (NCBI taxonomy): domain Bacteria; kingdom Pseudomonadati; phylum Acidobacteriota; species Acidobacteriota bacterium. Next base: position 105,166 of record VXRJ01000011.1, on the reverse strand, counting down.
ACCCCGAGAACCACTTCGTACGGCACCACCGGAAGGCCGTGCGCCGCGAGCAACACCTTGGAGACCGACTTGTCCATGGCTACGGCCGAGCCGAGCACTCCCGCGCCTACGTAGGGCAGATCGAGCGTCTCGAGCAGCCCCTGCAGGGTGCCGTCCTCGCCTCCCGGGCCATGGACGATAGGGAAGACGACGTCGAGGTCGAGTTCCGCGAGGATGGAGCCTTCCCGGTCCCGCGCGTCGTTCCCCCGCGCCGGCCCGCCGGCTCGCGCGGTTCGGATCACCGTGCCGGCCGATCGCGTGGCGGGCGGCTCTTCGGGCACTGTCCAGCCGCCGGTGCGATCGATATAGACGGCAACCGGATCGTAGCGCGCGGGATCGAGCTGACTGAAAATGGATGCGGCCGACGCCAGGGAAACCTCATGCTCGCTCGACCGTCCGCCGTAGATCACGCCAACGCGCAGGCGCTGCACAGGTGACCTGTAGTATACGCGCTCGTGAGTCGCGATGTGGGTGACGGCGCTTTCGGCTTCCGGGTGACGGCAACCGACGGGGCGGCGCGCTGCGGGCGGATGACGACGCCGCACGGTGCCATCGACACCCCGGCGTTCATGCCCGTCGGAACCGCCGGAGCGGTGAAGGGGCTGACGCCTCGCGATCTGGACGATCTGGACGCCGGGATCATTCTGGCCAACACGTATCACCTCCACCTGCGGCCGGGCGACGAGCTGATTGCACGCCAGGGCGGCCTGCACCGCTTCATGGGGTGGAACCGCCCGATCCTCACCGACAGCGGCGGCTATCAGGTGTTCAGCCTGGCGGCGCGACGGGTAATCGACGAGCAGGGTGTCCGGTTCCGTTCTCATCTCGACGGCAGCGAGCAGACGCTGACGCCGGAATCGGTGGCCGACATTCAGGCCCGCCTCGGTAGCGACATCGCGATGGCGTTCGACGAGTGCACGCCCTGGCCGGTTACGGAGTCCGTGGCTCGGGAGTCGATGGAACGGACCCTGCGCTGGGCGGAACGGTCACGCGAGAGGCACGCACGATTGCGGGGCTCGCCGGCTGGCGCCGGCGCGATGATGACGACGCGCGGCCAGGCGCAGTTCGGGATCGTGCAGGGGGGTATGTTCCGGGCGCTGCGTGAGGAGAGCGCGCGCGCCACCGTGGCGTTGGACTTCGACGCGTACGCGATCGGCGGGTTGAGCGTCGGTGAGCCGATTGACACGATGTACGGCATGACCGCAGCGACGACGACGTGCCTCCCCGAGGACCGTCCCCGCTATCTGATGGGAGTGGGCACCCCGCCCGACCTGGTGGAAAGCGTTGCGCGCGGGGTCGATCTCTTCGACTGCGTCCTGCCAACCCGGAACGGACGCAACGGCCAGCTGTTCACACGGACTGGTCCGATTTCGATAAAGGGCGCGTCGTTCGCGGAAGATGACCGGCCGGTCGATGCGGAGTGCGGCTGCTACACGTGCCGCGGTTTCTCGCGCGCCTACCTTCGGCACCTGCGGGTGGCCGGCGAGATGACCGGTGCTGTTCTCAACACTGTGCATAATCTACACTTCTACCTTGACACCATGGAACGGATCAGGGACGCTATCCGGTCGGGCAGGTTCGAACGGTTCCGGCAAGCCTTCCATCACGCGTACGCCGGCGGGCCGTCGGCGTACGCGGGCATGCTCCAGTAGGTCCGAATTCAGGCATCGCAATCATCCATGTTGATCCTTGACGACATCGTGACGCTGTTCGCCATGGCGCAGCCGCCGGCCGGCCAGCAACCTAGCCTGCTCGTGCAGTTTCTGCCGCTAATCCTCATTCTCGGGATCTTCTACGTGGTTATCTGGATGCCGATGCGGAGGCGGCAGAACAAGATCCGCGAGTTCCAGTCGGAACTGAAGGTGGGAGACCGTATCGTGACGACGAGCGGCATCTACGGGTCGATCACGAAGCTGAACGACAAGTCGGTACAGGTGGAGATCGCTGACCGGGTGCGGATAGAAGTCTCGCGTAGCGCCATCGGCGGGTACCAGGGCCAGGAGCCGGTGGTGCAGGACGGGAGCGCGTCGTAGCGCGGGGACGGCGCCGCACCGAAGGAGACCGCCATGCAGAGGAACCTGCAGTGGAAGCTGCTGTTCATTGTCGCCATCACCGGACTGGCGGCGTGGGGAGTCTATCCGGCGGACGAGAAGATCCGCCTGGGGCTGGATCTGCAGGGTGGCGCCCACCTGGTGCTGCGGGTGCAGACCGATGACGCGCTGCAGGTGGAATCGGAGACCGCGGCCGAGCAGTTGGCCGAGCAGTTGTCGCTCCAGGGCATGGACACGGTGACGGCGATCGCGACCGATCCGACCACCATTCGCGTCGAGGGAGTACCGACCCCGCGGGACGCCGAATTCCGAACGATCTCCGACGAGCGATTGTCCGTCTCGTACGACCGCGAGCCGGGCGCCGGCGGCAGCTATACGTTCCGGATGCGAGTTCCCATCGTCTCGTCGCTTCGGGAGGAAGCGGTGCGGCAGGCGCTCGAGACGATCGAGCGGCGCGTGAATGAACTGGGCGTCAGCGAACCCATAGTCGCGCCGCACGGCATCGGCGGCGATCAGATCCTGGTGCAGTTGCCGGGTGTCTCGGACGTGGCCCGAGCCAAGTCGCTCATCCGGTCGACGTCGCTGCTGGAACTGAAGATGGTGGAAGAGGGCCCCGCGGCGTCGCGCGATGCGCTGCTGGCGGCGCGGAACGGCGTCGTCCCGCCCGACATGGAAGTTCTGACGGGCCCGTCAGGGACCGGTGGGACCGAACCCTTCTACTACCTCGTGCGACGGGTCGCGGCGGTGAGCGGACGCGACCTGCGGAACGCGCGGCCGTCGCTCGACGAGTTCAACCAGCCCGCAGTCACCTTCACGCTCAACCGCGAGGGTGCGGCCAGGATGGGGGAGACCACCAGCGCCAACATCGGTCGCCAACTGGCGATCATCCTTGACGAACAGGTTCGGACGGCCCCCGTCATCCAGGGGCGCATCACCGACAGCGGACAGATCACCGGCGTCACCCAGCAGGAGGCGGAGGATCTGCAGATCACGCTCCGATCCGGGGCGCTGCCGGCATCGCTCACCTACCTCGAAGAGCGGACCGTCGGGCCCACGTTGGGAGCCGACTCGATCCGCGCAGGCGTAGCCGCGTCGATTGCAGGCCTGATCCTGGTCGCGATCTTCATGCTGCTGTTCTATCGTCTGGCGGGCATCAACGCCGTCGTCGGCGTCGTGCTGAACCTGCTGATCCTGATGGCCTGCATGGCCTACATCGACGCCGTGTTGACGCTGCCGGGCATTGCTGGCCTGATCCTGACGATCGGCATCGGGGTGGACTCGAACGTCCTCATCTTTGAACGGATCAAGGAAGAGCTCGGCACCGCCAAGACGGTCAAGGCGGCCATGGCGGCCGGTTTCGACCGGGTGCTGCTCACGATCATCGACACGCATGTCGCATCCCTGATCGCGGCGGCGTTCCTCTTCCAGTTCGGATCGGGACCTATCCGGGGATTCGCGACCACGCTCTTCTTCGGACTCGTCTCCAACGTATTCACGGCCGTCTTCGTATCGCGGACGCTCTTCGAGACCATCCTGTCGCGCCGCCGGGCGGCGACGCTCAGTATCTGAGGCCGCTGCAGTACGATGCCTCTTCTCAAGGTCCCCCACATCGATTTCGTTCGCCTGCGCTGGGCGGCGTTCGCGCTGTCGGCGGTCGTAATTGCGGTAGGCGCAGCGGTGGCGGTCGCCAGGGGTGGCCTGCCCCTCGGCATCGACTTTTCCGGCGGCTCGCTGCTGGTGCTTCAGTTCGAGCAGCCGACCGGCGAGGGGGCGGTACGTGACGCGCTCGCCAGCATCGAGGAAAAAGTCGTTCAGCAGTACGGCGTCCCGGGCGACAACCAGGTGCTGGTCCGCCTGCCGATTTCCGGCCCCGAATCGGGCGCAAGTCTCGAGGAAGGGGCGAACGCGGTGGCGGCCGAGCTCCGGGCGAGCCCGCTGGGCGAGTTCCAGGTGATCAGCCAGGAGCTGGTGGGGCCGATTATCGGTGAGGAGCTCCAGCGCCGCGGCGTAAACGCGTTCGTCTTCGCGATGGCGGGAATCCTCGTCTACATCGGGCTCCGCTTCCGCTTCTCGTTCGCGGTCGGCGCGGTGGTCGCGGTCGCCCACGATATCGCGATCACGCTGGCGATGCTGGCGGTGTTCGACTACGAACTGTCGCTCAACGTCGTCGCTGCCATGCTGACCATTACCGGGTACTCGGTGAACGACTCCATCGTTGTCTTCGACCGGGTGCGCGAGAACCTCCGCGTCATGCGGCGCGACGCGTTCCCTCACCTGGTGAACACCAGCATCAACCAGACGCTTGTGCGCACGATAATCACGTCAGGGACGACCGGCGGGGCGGTGCTGGCGCTGTACGTCCTTGGAGGCGAGGTTCTGCGCGGCTTCGCCTTCACGATGCTCGTTGGCGTGGTGAGCGGGACCTACTCCACGATCTTCGTCGCTTCGATCATCGCCATCGCGATCACCGAGCGGCGCGCCGCCCGGGCGCGGCAGGCGGGCGCGACGCCCGCCGCGCAGGGAGCGCCTGCGGCGTCCCCGACACGCTCGTCCCGGCGGCGCCGCAAGGCGCGAGCGTCCTAGCAGCCCGTGGTGAAACCCCCGCTACGTTCGAGCGGCGATGCATCCCGTCTGAACGGCGTTGCTCCTAAGTGACCGCGCTGGAGGCAGCGCTCCTCGGGATCCTCCAGGGGTTGACCGAGTTCCTGCCGATTTCAAGCTCGGCGCACCTGCTGCTGGCACGCAGCGTCTTCGGCTGGACCGTCGACCCCCGCTTTGGACTGGCGTTCGACGTAGCGGTGCATCTGGGCACCCTGGCCGCAGTGCTGACCTACTTCCGCACGGACGTTTCCGCGCTGATTCGCGCCGCCCTTGCACCCGGGACCTGGCTGGACCGCGGAGGCGCCAGCACGCTCCTTCGAGCTATCGCCATCGGCACGGTGCCGGTGGGGATCGTGGGTCTTTCCGCGGCGGACTGGATCGCCATGTCGCTCAGGAACCTGGAGGTGGCCGCCGCCGCACTCGCCGTCGGGGCCGGGGCCATGCTGTTGGTGGAACGCGTGGCTGCGGGCGGGCGGGAGGAGACCGACATCACCGCGGGGGAGGCCATCGTCCTCGGCATGGCCCAGGCGGCGGCGCTGGTGCCGGGCGTGTCACGATCCGGCGCCGTGCTGGTAGTGGCGATGTTCCTCGGCCTGGGGCGGGCGTCCGCCGCCCGCTTTGCGTTCCTGCTTGGCATTCCCGCAATCCTGGCGGCGGGGGCGCGCGAAGCGGCCGCACTCTCACGCGAGGGGATGCCCCCGGGCGGCGATGCGGCAATGGCTGTCGGCTTCGTCGTCTCGGCGGTCGTCGGGTACCTCGCGATAAAGTACTTCCTGCGCTATGTCGTGCGGCACTCCCTGGATCCCTTCGCGTTCTATCGGTTGGCGCTGGCGGGGGGCATGCTGGTGCGGGGGCTGTTCTGAGGCTTGACTTGGCGTTGTTGAAACCGTTGGAGGTCATCCACCGATGCAGTGGCTGCGGCGGAACCTGATCACCGGGATCGTCGTGATCGTGCCGATCGCGATCAGCGTGGCGGCGTTCATCTGGCTGTTCGGCCTGATCGACGGTGTGATGGGGCCTATCTATTCCGGCTGGCTGGGACGTGAGATTCCGGGACTGGGGCTGCTGACTCTCGCGGCCCTTGTGGTCCTGGTGGGAGCCCTGGCGACCAACGTAATCCTCGGGCGGCTTCTGAGCAGGGGCGAAGAGTGGCTGCTCCGGCTGCCGCTCTTCGGCACGGTCTACGCTACGGTCAAGCAACTCGTCACCGCGTTCTCGCCGGAGAGCCAGGTCGGCTTCAAGCGGGTAGTACTGGTGGACGATCCGAAACGGGGACTGGTGCTCGGTTTCCTCACGAAGGAGTTCCGCCTGGAGGGAGACGAGGCGCCGGCCGCCGCCGGTTCACAGGCGACTGGCGACGACTGGGACTCGTGGACGCATGTAGCCGTCTACGTGCCGACGAACCACGTCTATTTCGGCGACATCCACATCTATCCCCGGTCGGTCGTCTCTTTCCCGTCGCTCACCGTGCAGGAAGGGCTGCAGGTATTCCTGACCGGCGGGATGGCGTTGGGCGAACGACTCAGAACCGAGCGGGAGAAGCTGGGCGGCGGCGGATCGGAATCGTCCGTCGATCCTTGACACGTTTCGCCGCGGCAAGTTAGGTTCCGGGGTTTGCGCGTAGGCGGAAGGCGCCTGCCGTGCCCGTTGAGGGAGAAATGGAACAACAGTTGTACTTTGCGCTCGGGTGGGGTGCGCCGATGGTCGCGGCCCTGTTTGCCCTGTTCCTGATTCGGCGGATCAACAGTCACGAACCCGGCACGGATCGGATGCAGCGGATCGCCGCTCTGATCCGGAGCGGCGCCATGGCCTTCCTGCGGACGGAATACACCGTCCTGGCTGGCTTCGTGGCGTTGATGTTCGTGGTGCTCGTGTTGTTCCTGCCCGGGAATTCGCTGCTGACCGGAATTGCGTTCCTGCTCGGCGCCGTGCTGTCGGCATCGGCTGGCTGGGTCGGGATGCGGACGGCCACCAGCGCGGCAGTGCGCACCACGCATGCCGCGACCGAGAGTCTTGCGTCGGCGTTGCAGGTGGCGTTCTCTTCCGGCGCCGTGATGGGGTTGACCGTGGTCGCGCTCGGCACGCTCGGTATCTCCGGGCTCTACTACGCCTACGGTGGCCTCGGAGGTGCGGGCGCGAGCGCCGTCGAATCGCTCTTCGGCTTCTCTCTGGGGGCGTCGTCCATCGCGCTCTTCGCGCGCGTCGGCGGCGGTATCTATACGAAGGCGGCGGACGTGGCCGGGGATCTCTCCGGCAAGGTGGAGGCGGGTATCCCGGAGGACGATCCGCGCAACCCCGCCACGATCGCGGACAACGTCGGTGACAACGTCGGCGATGTGGCAGGCATGGGGGCCGACCTGTTCGAGTCGTACGTCGGCAGCATTATTTCGTCGATCGCGCTCGCCTGGGCGCTCAGCGCGGCTTCCGCCAGTGCCCTCTGGGGCATCGACGAGGGATCGTTCGCAACACTGCAGGGGCACCTGGTAGTGTTCCCGATCCTGCTCGCGGGCGCCGGTATCGTCGCGTCGATACTGGGCACGTTCGCCGTCAGGACGAACGACGAGGCGAAGATCGGCAGTGCGCTGCACAACGGACTGATCGCCGCCTCCGCGATCGTCATCGTGGCCGCCATGGTGCTGGTCGCCCTGTTCGAAATGCCGTGGGCCATCGTCTGGTGCGTGGTGGCGGGCGTAGTGGCGGGCGTACTGATCGGACAGATCACCGAGTACTACACCGGCAAGGACAAGGCGCCTGCCCACCGGATCGCGCAGCAGTCGGAGACCGGTCCGGCCACCAACATCATCGCCGGCCTCGGGGTCGGGATGATGTCCTGCGCGCTGCCGATCGTCGTGATCTGCCTCGCCATCTGGTTCAGCTTCGCGCAGGCGGAGCTGTACGGCATCGCCATCGCGGCGGTCGGCATGCTCTCCACGCTCGGAATCAGCCTGGGCGTTGACGCCTACGGTCCCGTGGCTGACAACGCGGGCGGGATTGCGGAGATGAGCGGTTGCGAGGGGTACGTCCGCGATCGGACCGATGCACTCGACGCGGTGGGCAACACCACTGCAGCCATGGGCAAGGGCTTTGCCATCGGTTCGGCCGCCCTGACGGCGCTCGCGCTCTTCAGTACGTTCCGCGCTACGGCGGACAGTGCGGTGGCGGCGGCAGGAGGCGCGGGGGCGTTCGAGCCGCGCCTGCTAAGCCTCGCGCTGGACAACCCGAACGTCCTGTTGGGCATGCTGTTGGGCGGGATGCTGCCCTTCCTTTTCTCGGCGCTCACCATGAACGCGGTGGGGCGCTCCGCGAACGACATGATCGGCGAGGTGCGTCGGCAGTTCCGAGAGATCGAGGGCCTTCTGACGGGGGATGCGGAGCCGGACTCGGCGCGCTGCGTCGAGATCTCGACCCGGTCCGCCATCCGGGAGATGGTCATACCGGGACTGATTGCCGTTCTCGCGCCGGTCGCGGCGGGCTTCCTGCTCGGGATATCGGGGCTGGGCGGCCTGCTGGCGGGAGCGCTTGTGACCGGCGTCCTGATGGCGCTGATGATGGCCAACGCCGGCGGCGTCTGGGACAACGCCAAGAAGTACATCGAGGAAGGCCACCATGGCGGCAAGGGCTCCGACCCGCACAAGGCGGCCGTCATCGGCGACACGGTAGGCGATCCGTTCAAGGACACGTCGGGGCCGAGCCTCAACATCCTGATCAAGTTGATGACGATCGTGGCCGTCATTTTTGCTCCCCTCGTCGTCGCCTGGATGCAGTAGCGGACGTGACGGCGACTAGTGGAGGGGCCATTTTTTGCTGGCCGGTGTCGAAGAAGAATGAACGCGCGGATGAGGAGTTCCGCGTCGTTGACACCGGCAATCGGCCTGCTATAATCGCCGCCTTGGAAATCGGCGTAGGTGCGTTGAGCAGGTCAGGAGGGCGTTTCCGTGGCTGATACACAGCAGAGAACGAATCCGCCGTCGAAGGCATCACCACCAGGCGCTGCTGCATCCAAAAAGGGTGCACCGCCGAAGAAGGCTCCGGTGATGTTTGGGGAAATCGCGAACCCGTCCATTCAGGTGGGCGCACGGAAGTGGTACACACTGCCACTGTCGATCATCGCGCATGTCGTGGCGATCGGCGCCTTCGTGATCGTGCCGCTGATGGCGGTCGACGCGCTGCCGACGCCGGCGACGATGATGGCTTTCGTCGCCGCGCCGCCGCCG
>VXRJ01000011.1:0-96161 GCA_009838525.1 Acidobacteriota bacterium | reverse complement strand
GCCGCGCCGCCGCCGGTCATCGACGTCAACCCGAACGCGGCGCCGATTGCCGCTCCGGAGCAGATCGTCGAGGAGACCGGCTTTGACCTGTCCGAAGTGCGCGGCGTCGAAGGCGGCGTCGTAGGCGGTGTCGTCAGCGGCATCGTCGGCGGCTTGCCGAGCGCGCCGCCGCCTCCTCCCCCGCCGCCCGAGCCGGTGCGCGTCGGTGGCAACATCAGCCCGCCGACCAAAGTCCGCGATGTCCCGCCGGTCTATCCGCCGGTGGCCCAGCAGGCCCGAGTGCAGGGTGTGGTGATTCTTGAGGCGGTCATCGGTCCGACGGGTGCGGTGACCGACGTCAAGGTGCTGCGGTCGGTGCCGCTGCTCGACGAAGCAGCGATTACCGCCGTCAAGCAGTGGCAGTACACGCCGACGCTGTTGAATGGCGTGCCGGTGCCGGTCATCATGACGGTGACCGTCAACTTCACGCTGCAGTAGTTCGGGTTTTAGTTAGCTCAAACCAGTGAAACGGAGTCGTTGAGGGCCCGGCAAGGGGGTCCGCGAGGAGGAACAGATGGATTTTCTCGAACTCTGGGAGCAGATGGGGATGGCGGTCAGGCTGCTGATGGGCGTCCTCGTCATCATGTCGATGGCCTCGGTGGGCGTCTTCTTTGAGCGGCTGTTCACCTTCGTGCAGGCGGCGAAGCAGTCGAAGCTGTTCGCGCCGCAGGTGGCGAAGCACCTCAAGGACGGCAAGCTCAAGGAAGCGATCACCATTTCGCAGTCCAAGAACTACAAGTACAGCCACCTCGGAAAAGTCGTGCTGGCCGGGCTTCAGGAGTACCAGTTCCAGCAGGACAGTGGTGTCGAACTGAACAAGGACGATGTCGTGGACAGTGTGCACCGCGCGATTCAGCGGGCGTCCGCACTCACGTCGTCCGACCTGAAGCGGGGCATGGGCATCCTCGCTACCATCGGATCGACGGCCGTCTTCGTCGGTCTGCTCGCCACCACGATCGGCGTCATCAACGCGTTCCAGGGGATCGCGGCAACCGGGTCCGGCGGTCTGGGCGCCGTCTCCGGCGGCATCTCGGAAGCCCTGGTCGGCACCGCCATCGGTCTGTTTGTGGCGATTCCGGCGGTCTGGTTCTTCAACTACCTGACCGGGCGCCTCGAGTACTTCGCCGTCGAGATGGACAACTCATCGTCCGAGCTGGTCGACTACTTCATCAAGAAGTCGTAGACCCTTCGCCAAGGCGATTTCGGCCGGATGCGTTCGCTGCTCGTGGCGGGCGCGTCCGGATCGCGATTTCACTTGAGGAGAACAGACCATGGGGATGCAAGTTGGCGACAAGAACGACGGACTGAATTCGGAGATCAACATCACGCCGCTTGCCGACGTGATGCTCGTGCTCCTGATCATCGTCATGCTCATCGCGCCGCTGTTGCAGGCGGGCGTGACGTTGACGCTGCCCGAGGCGCAGAACACGGCTGACAAGCCGGACAACGACAACAACACCGTCGTGGCGGTGACGGCAGACGGCCGGTACTTCGTCGACAATGTGCAGACGACGCAGGGCGATCTGCTCAATGCCATCAATAACGCATTGGGCCGGAAGCTGGAACGCATTCTGCTGATCAAGGGCGACGTTAACGCTCAGTACTCGTCCGTGATGGAACTGATGGATCAGTTGCAGCGGGCCGGGATTGAGAACGTCGGCCTGATCACCGAGCGCGAGCTGGGTGGCGCGGCCGGCGGAGGGGAGTAGTCCACGATGGCGCACAAGAAGCACCACGGTGCCGATAAAGTCGTCGGAGCGTCGAAGGTTGCGGCGAACTCGGAGATCAACATCACGCCGTTCATCGACGTGTTGCTGGTTCTGATCGTCATCTTCCTGGCGGCTCTCCCTCTCGGACAGCGTGGCCTGGACATCAATCTGCCGCTCGAGACCCAGGGCTCGGCGCAGGCGGCCACCGACAGCAGCCAGATCGTGCTGGAGTTCACCGCGGATCGGCGGATCTCCGTCAACCAGCAGCCCATGAACATGGCGACACTGGAGTCGGAGTTGCGGCAGATCTTCGAGACCCGGCGCGAGAAGACCATGTTCATCGCTGGCTCGGGGTCTCTCACTTACGGCGAGATCATCGACGTGATCGATGCCGCGAGAGGCGCTGGGGTAGAAAAGGTGGGCATCGTGACGGAAGGCATGCGCCGCGCTGCCGGCGCCGCACCGGTCAGCTAGACCGGCTGGCGAATAAGCCGAGAAGGAGAACATCATGCAGACCGGACGCACCTTCCTGAGACTGGTCCTCGTCGCGGCGCTCGTGATGCCGTTGGTTTCGTGCGCCTTCTTCGAGCAGCTCGGCGCGATGCGGACCTTCAAGGAAGCCAACCTGCTGTATGGCCGGGCCGACTACGAAGGGGCGATCGAGGAATACGAGCAGGTGCTGGAAGTCATCGCCGACGACCCGGAGAGTGAACTGTCACAGGTTATGACGGTCGCTTACTTCTACATCGCCAACTCCTACGACAACCTGTACACGCCGGCGTTCAGGGGCGACGCCCAGAACGACGCCTACCTGGAACGCGCCGTCGAGTACTACCGGCTTGCTTCCGAAGAGATCCCGAACCCCGAGTTCCAGACGCTGGCGATGCAGTACCTGGTGGCGGCCTACGGTCCGGATCGGATGAACGATCCGACCAGTCGCGCCATGCTGCTGCAGGAGATGATTCAGCTGGATCCCGCCAACCCCGACAATTACTTCGTTCTCGCGCAGCTGTTCGAGGAGTCGGGCCTCTTCGAGGATGCCGAAGCGATCATGCTCGAGGTGAGGAACATGCGGCGGGAGGATCCCACGGTCTACCTGCAGCTTGCCGGCTTCTACAACCGGAGCGGCGATTTCGACGCGACCATTGAGGCACTGCGGGAGCGCGCCAGGATAGAGCCGGACAACCCGGAGGCCTACTACACGATCTCGACCTTCTTCTGGGAGAAGGCGTTCCGTGACTTCCGTATCACGCAGGACGAGAAGGAGGAGTACATCCTCTCGGGGATCGAGGCGGCCGATCGGGCGATCTCGCTCAACGATCGCTACGTTGACGCGCTGATATACAAGAACATCCTGCTTCGCATGCAGGCGAACATGACCGAGGATGTCGACGAACAGGATGCGCTGATCGCCCAGGCGGATGAGTTGCGCGACCTTGCCCAGCAGATTCAGGAAGAGGCGCGTGGAGAGGCTGCCGCCGCGGCGGCGGCAGAAGGGGCCGAAGGGGAATAGGCGTCCGGCACCCAACATCCCTTGCAGATCGGCGGCGTTTCAGGGCCGGGCGCTCGTGAGGGCGCCCGGCTTTTTTTTATGAGCACTCTTGACGGCCTGATCGAGAGAGTCCAGTCGTACAAGCCGGACTCCGATACTGACCTGCTGCGCCGGGCGTACGATTTCTCCGCCGTGGCCCACGCCGGCCAGACGCGTCGCTCGGGTGAGGAGTACATCACGCACCCGCTCGAGGTGGCGGAACTGGTGGCGGACATGCATCTCGACGACGTCGCGGTTGCCGCCAGCCTGCTGCACGACGTCGTGGAGGACACGCTTACCACCGAGGAGAAGGTGCGTGAGCTGTTCGGCGAGGACATCGCGCATGTGGTCGCCGGCGTCACCAAGATCAGCGCGATGCAGTTCTCCTCGAGCGAGGAACGGCAGGCCGAGAACTTCCGGAAGATGCTGCTCGCCATGGTTGACGACGTTCGCGTCATCCTGGTGAAACTGGCCGACCGGCTCCACAACATGCGGACTCTCGACCACCTGGCGGAATCGCGCCGGCTACGAATCGCACAGGAGACGGTGGATATCTACGCGCCGATCGCGCACCGGCTCGGCATGAGCAAGGTGAAGCACGAGCTCGAGGAGCTGGCGTTCCGGCAACTGGAACCCGGGGAATACGAGTCCATCCGTACCCTCATAGACAAGCGTCGAAAGGCGACCGACCGCACGGTGGCGCGGCTCAAGCTGACACTCTCGGACAAGCTCCGGAAGGCAGGTGTGCCGGTCCTTACCATCGAAGGCCGGATCAAGCAGCCGTTCAGCATCCGCGAGAAGATCAAGCGCCAGCGGATCTCGCTTGATCAGGTGTATGACCTGGTGGCAGTCCGCGTCATCACGAGCTCGGTGCACGATTGTTACGCCGCGCTTGGCATCATCCACCAGACCTGGTCGCCCGTTCCGGGGCGGTTCAAGGACTTCGTCGCGATGCCACGGCCGAACGGCTATCAGTCATTGCACACGTCGGTCGTCAGCGACCGGGGCTTTCCGTTCGAAGTGCAGATCCGGACGGAGCAGATGCACCAAATCGCCGAGGAGGGGATCGCGGCCCACTGGAAGTACAAGGTGGGACGTGTCGGGGCAGAGACGGACGAGCAGTACTTCCTGTGGATCCGCCAGTTGCTCGAGTGGCAAAAGGAAGTCCCGGACCCGACCGAGTTCATCCACAGCCTGAAGATCGACCTCTACCCGGAGGAGGTCTACACCTTCACGCCAAAGGGAGAAGTGAAGGCGCTGCCCCGAGGCGCAACGCCGATTGACTTCGCGTATGCAATCCACACCGACGTTGGCCACACCTGCGTGGGCGCGCGCGTTAACGGCCGGATGGTGCCCCTCCGTACCCGTCTGGAGAGTGGCGACATCGTGGAGGTGGTCACGGCGGCGGGTCACCACCCGAGCCGCGACTGGCTGAACATCGTCGCTACGGCTCGCGCGCGCAACAAGATCAAGCAGTTCATCCACGCGGAGGAGAAGCTGCGGGCGGTCGATCTGGGGCGCAAGCTGCTCGAGAAGGAAGCCCGGCGCTTCGCGCTGAAGACCAGGGCGGTGCTGGATACGGCTGTCGTCGAGACCGTCTGTGGCGACTTCAACATTTCGAAGCCGGACGACCTGTACGCCGCCGTCGGCTACGGAAAGGTCTCAGCTCGGCAGGTTCTGGACCGGCTGGTGCCGGAGACGCAACTGCAGGAACCGAAGCGGGAGGCGTCGGTCACTTCCGCCGTCCGGCGCATTCTGCAGCCTAACCGGGATGTCATCAAGGTCCGTGACTTCGACGACCTGATGGTCTTTCGCGCCGGCTGCTGCAACCCGATACGGGGAGAGAAGATCGTCGGCTACGTCACGCGCGGCAAGGGCGTGTCGGTCCATTCCGCGAACTGCCCAAACGTGCTGAACCTGCTATACGACCCCGAGCGCCGGATCGACGTTGTCTGGGGCAAGGCGGACCGCGATGCTTCGTTCACGGTTTGCCTCACCATCCAGGTGGTGGACCGGCGCGGGATGCTTGCCGATGTCACCTCGCGCATCGCGGAAACCCGGATCGACATCCGAAAGGTGGAGGCGTCATCGGGCGAGGATCAGCATGGCCACATAAGCGTCACCATGGACATCCTTGACCTGAAGCACCTCCAGCGGGTGATCAAGGTGGTCCGCGCCGTGCCGGGAGTCTTGAACGTCGAACGCGTACTGCGCCAGCAGTAGAGGAGAGTCAGCCGACACCCTGGTTACTTGTCGACTCTGGCGATGCAGTCGATCTCGACCAGGGCGTCCTTCGGGAGTCGCGCCACCTGTACGGCAGCGCGGGCCGGCGCTGGATCGGTGAAGAAAGCCCCATACACTCGGTTCATCGCCGCGAAGTCGTTCATGTCGGCGAGATAGACGGTTGTCTTGATGACGTCGGCCAGCGTGACGCCGGCGGCGGTGAGGATGGCGTCGAGGCTCCGAAGTACCCGCTCCGTCTGAGCGCTGACGTCGCCTCCGAGCATCTCTCCCGTCTCTGGATCCATGGCTACCTGGCCTGAGACAAAGAGCAGATTACCGCTGCGGATCGCCTGGGAGTAGGGACCGATCGCGGCCGGCGCGCCCGTCGTGGCAATGGGAGTCCGAGACACGTCCTGCCTGGAAGGGACCCCGTTCGGGGTCGTCGCGGCGTGTTGGGCTAAGGCGCCTTGACCACCAGGTTTGACCGGATGCAGCGGGTGCAGACCTTCAGCCGTTTCACCCCGCCGTTGACCACCGCGCGAACCGTCTGAATGTTCGCTTCAAACCGCCGTCTGGTCACGTTATGGGCGTGCGAGACATTTCGGCCCATTCTGGGGCCTTTGCCGCAGATGTCGCAACGTCTTGCCATGAGCGTCCCTATTCTATACCAGGAGGGACAATCAGGCCGGATGCCGAAGTCCGTTCGGGGGCATTCTCCACGCCATCTCCCGACCGGTCCGCATCACGCGCCATGGCCGTCGCCAGTCTCCTTAGCATGGCGAGGCAGGCGGTGTCGCCACCATCCTCTCCCAGCAGTTCTCGGCCGCTGCGTGCGCCGCGCTCGATCCGGCGGAAGATGCCGGCGACGTCATGGTCCGGGATTGGCGTTCCCTGTTGTGCCGCCGCTTCGACCATATCCGTCATTTCCTTCACCAGTTGCCGCGCGTGGGCCGTCTGGGCAGTGTGCTCGTAGACGATCCCGCGGCTCGCCGTCTCCGAAGTCTGCGCCATGGCCTGGGCCGCTTCGATCAGGTCGGCATCACACAGGCCAGGAAGGTCGGGCCGTTCCAGCCCCAGCATGGCCAGGAGTCGATAGGTGAGGGCCTGTTGCGGTGGCGTCAGGCCGTGCAGCAGCGCGACGAGGAAGTGAACATCCCGTTCCCGCTGTCGCTGCACCACCGCGGGCGGATGCGTTGAGGCGGATTGGAGCCAGACGCAGTCGGGCGGACAGGCGATTTCGATCAGGCGCTTGGTGCCGCAGCAGACCGAACAGATCGATACCCCCTTCGCAGGGCAGGCGCGCCGGGCCTTCCGGCCGGTGCAAAGCGGACAGGTCCGTTTTGGCATGGTGAGCGGATTATGACAGCAAGGCCGATTCCCAGGCCTCCGGCACCCTCCCCGTGGCGGTGGCGCCGATCGGTCGCAAGGCGTCCTCTCATGAGGACAGGTCGAAACTGCGAAACCAAACCGGTGTTTCTGTCGTCTAAGCAAATAGCGCCGTTTCCAATGGCACGGATCTTGCATCCGGATTGGCAGGGCCCGATGGGGATAGCAGCGCCGCGCTGGAGGAACCAACGCCTGGAAAGGAGCAGGCACGATGACGACGCGAACACGCGCCACGAAGAAGAAGCTGAGTCCGGCTCGCTACAGCGAGCTCAAGCAGATGCTTGAGGCGCGCCGGCTCGAGATCATCGGTGAAGTGCAGCACAAGATGCGCGATGCCCGGCTGGAGCATGCTGCGTCGCCCACGCCTGACGTGTGCGACGAGGCGGAAATGTCCGAGATGGACATTCAGGGTGACATCGAGTTCGCCGTGCTGCAGATGAAGACGGAGACGCTTCATCGGATCACCGAGGCGCTCGACCGGCTCGACGAGGGGACTTTCGGGTACTGCTACGAGTGCGGGACGGAGATCGCGACGCAGCGCCTTCGCGCGCTGCCGTTCGCTGTCCGCTGCACCGAGTGTGAGGTGGAGCGGGAGTTGGCGATCGAGCAGGAGCAAATGTACGAGGCGAGACGGGCTCCCGGGTCGCTCTTCACCGACTATCAGGGCTAGCAGGCCGTGGTGAAACGCCTGCTATATTCGACTGGAGATGGGTGACCGTCGACGCTCCACGGCGGACACGGCGGCGCAGGCGCATGAAGTGCCGTCGGAAGTCGCCGTGCTGCCGCTGCGTGACACGGTGCTCTTTCCGGGCGGCATCATGCCGCTCGCCGTGGGGCGTCCCCGTTCCGTCAAGCTCATCGAGACCGCGCTCGAGGAAAGCCAGCTGATTGCTCTTTTTACGCAGCGCGACGCCGCGTTGGAAGAGCCGGGCCAGGACGACCTCTATCCGGTGGGCACCCTGGCGCAGGTCCACAAGATATTCCCTCTGCCGGACGGCAGTTACCGTCTGTTCGTCGAGGGCATCAGTCGAATTGCCATCGACAGGCTGATCACCATCGAGCCGTTTCACCTGGCCGCGATTCACCCCGCGGAGGAAGTGTCGGACGACGGTGACCGGAAGGCCATCGACGAACTCGTCGCTACCGCCAGAAAGCAGTTTGTGGAGGTCGTGGCGGCGTCGCCGCATCTGTCCGACGACGTGCCGGCGTTCGTCGACAACATCGCGGAGCCGGGCCGCCTGGCTGACGTAATCGCATCGAGCCTTCGGACGATAGGGTCCGAGGAACAGCAGACGATCCTGGAGACGCTCGATGTCCGCGACCGACTGACCCGGCTCAACCAGCTCCTGGCCAAGGAGATCGAGATTCTCGATATTCGCTCGACGATCCAGTCGCAGGTGCAGTCGGAGATGGGCAAGAGTCAGCGGGAGTACCTGCTCCGCGAGCAGATGAAGGCGATCCGCAAGGAGCTGGGCGAGAACGACGATCAGGCAAAGGAGGTCAACGAGCTCCGCGAGAAGATCGAAGCGGCCGGCATGCCGGAAGCGGTCGCGAAGGAAGCTCGGCGCGAGCTGGATCGGCTGTCCAAGATGCCAGTGGCGGCGGCGGAGTACACCGTCTCGCGCACCTATCTGGACTGGCTGATTTCCCTTCCCTGGAACGTCCGGAGCGAAGAGACGATCGACCTGCCGCGAACGAAGCGGACGCTCGACCGGGGGCATTCCGGCCTCGAGAAGGCGAAGGACCGGATCCTGGAATACCTCGCCGTGCGCAAGCTGAAGCCGGATCTCAAGGGTCCGATATTGTGCTTCGTCGGTCCGCCCGGCGTTGGCAAGACGTCGCTCGCCAAGGGTATCGCCGAATCACTTGACCGCGAGGTGGTTCGGGTGTCGTTGGGCGGCATGCGTGACGAGGCGGAAATCCGGGGTCACCGCCGCACGTACATTGGCGCCCTGCCGGGGCAGATCATCCGGGGCCTGCGGCGCGCAGAGACACGGAACCCGGTCTTCATCCTCGACGAGATAGACAAGCTCGGCACGGACTTCCGGGGCGATCCCGCCTCCGCCCTGCTCGAGGTGCTGGATCCGGAGCAGAACAACACGTTCCGCGATCACTATCTCGACGTGCCGTTCGACCTGTCGGAAGTGCTGTTCATAACGACGGCGAACTTCCTGGACCCCGTGCCACCCCCGCTGCGCGACCGGATGGAGGTCCTCGAGTTGCCCGGCTATACAGAGGACGAGAAGCTCGCCATCGCAACAGAGCACCTGGTGTCGCGGCAGGTGGAACGACACGGCCTGTCGGCTGAGCAGATCGCGTTCACCGACCCGGCGCTCAGGACACTGATCCGCAACTACACGCGGGAAGCGGGTGTCCGGAACCTGGAGCGGGAACTCGGAGCGCTTTGCCGGAAGATCGCGCGGCGGCGCGCCGAGGGAGACGAAGCAACTGTGTCTGTGACGCCGGATCTGGCGGCCGAGTTGCTGGGCCCCATGAAGTTCCAGGACGAGGAGGTTGCGGAGCGGACCAGGCGTCCGGGCGTGGCGACCGGCCTGGCATGGACGCCGGCTGGCGGGAACGTGCTTTTTGTCGAGGCCGCACGGATGACGAACGGGAACCGGCTGCAGCTGACCGGCCAGTTGGGCGACGTGATGAAGGAATCGGCTGCCGCCGCGGTCTCCTGGCTTCGGACGAACGCCGCCCGCTACCAGGTGGATGCCGACTTCTTCGGTAACGGCGACATCCACATCCATGTGCCCTCGGGGGCCATCCCCAAGGACGGGCCCTCGGCCGGTCTGACGATGGCGGTGGCGCTCGTATCCGAGCTGACCGGCCGCCCGGTACGAGGCGACATCGCCATGTCGGGCGAGATCACGCTTTCGGGTTTGGTCTTACCGGTCGGCGGTGTCAAGGAGAAGGTGCTCGCGGCGCGTCAGCTCGGCATTTTTCGCGTCATTCTCCCGAAACGGAACGAGCCCTACGTCAACGAGGAACTCGGCGAGGAACTGCGCCGGGAGATGGAAACCCACTACGTTTCGACGATCGACGAGGCGCTCGATCTCGCGCTGACTCCGGCAACGGCGCCGCCCCGCCACTCCAGCGGATCGGACACGACCACCGCCTCCGTTCCCGTCGCCGACGTCATTCAGTAGCTTTCGTCTCCAGTGCGCGCAGGCCGTCGACGATCCGTTGCAGGTCGTCGGGAAGATCGTAGGTAAACGCCATTCGGCGGCCATCGCGTGGATGGGCGAACGCCAGACGCGCGGCGTGCAGGAACGGCCGGTCGAGCCGTTGGACGATCCGATGCGCGTCGCGGCACTCCGCAGGAGCATGCCGCTTCCGCCCCCCGTAGGTCTGATCGCCCGCTATCGGGTGGCCGATGGCGCTCAGGTGGACCCGGATCTGGTGCGTCCGACCGGTAGCGATGGTGACCTCGGCGAGCGTCATCGCCGCGAGCGGCTCCGCCTTCGTGATCCGCGTCACGGCGTCGCGGGCGCGCCGCGCGCGCGCCGAGATGCGCTTCCGGTCGAAGGGATCACGGCCGATCGGGAGATCTATGCGCCGCCCCTGGCGCACGACGCCCCAGACGAGTGCGATGTACGTCTTTTCCACTTCCCGCGCCTTGAACTGGCGTGCGAGGTCGGCGTGGGCGGCATCATGTTTCGCCACGACCATCAGGCCGGACGTGCCCCGATCGAGTCGGTGGACGATCCCCGGCCGAAGCTCGCCCCCGATTCCGCTCAGATCGTCTACGTGGTGAAGCAGGGCGTTCACGAGCGTGCCCCCGGCGTGCCCGGCGCCAGGGTGGACCACCATGCCCGCCGGCTTGTTCACGACGACGATGTCCGGGTCGTCGTGCACGATGTCGACGGGCAACGCCTCCGGTTGGGGCGCCGCGGGCGTCGCGGGAGGAATCTCCACCCGGATCCGGTCGCCCGCGCGAACGTGGTTGCTCATACGGGCCCGCGCAGCGGTCTGCGCGCGGGCAGACGGCCGCTCGCGTGCACCCGCCACGTGCACATGCCCGTTGCGGATCAGCCGCTGCACTTGCGAGCGGGTCCAGGCGGTTCTCGTGCCCGCGCCGCGCGCGTCGAGCTGGGTGGTGACGAACTGATCGAGGCGGACGCCCGCTTCGCCGTCCGTGACCACGAACTCCTCGACGGCCGGCGGGTGTGCTGGCGGATCGCCAGGCGTGGTCACGGGGTCCTACGTGGCATGCGCCGTCGCGCGTCGCGGCGACCCGCGGCGCGGCGTGCTTCCCAGCCGGATCAGCATCACGATGCTGATCGGAATCAGTAGCGCGGACACGAACTGGGACGTCGAGAGCAGGTCGAAGACGGTTCCGCGGGGATCGCCACGGAAGAACTCGATAGCGAAGCGCGCGATCGGATACAGGAGCAGGTAGCTCCAGAAGATCTGTCCCGGGAACATCCGGCGGCGCCGTTCGAGGAGCAGCAGCATGCCCATGATCAGGAGGGTCGCCACGGACTCGTACAGCTGCGTCGGGTGAAGAGCGACGTCGAGTGGCGTGCCGACGTTCGCGGCGGCGATCGGATCGATGAAGGTGACTCCCCACGGCAGATCGGTGGGCCGCCCGTAACAGCAGCCGGCGAGCAGACAACCGACCCTTCCTACGGCCTGGCCGAGCGCAATCCCCGGCGCGAAGGCGTCACAGGTCGTCCAGACCGGCATCCGGTGTCGCCGCATGAACCAGAACGCAGCCACGACGGCGAGGAGGAGGCCGCCATAGAAGACGCCGGCCGAGCGGAGAAGCGTCCAGAGGTATGCCGGGTCCTCCAGGATGTGATCGAACTCGACGACGAACAGCAGGAGCTTCGCGCCTACCAGCGCGCCGATGATGACCAGGATGCCGAGATCCATCACGCGAGCGTCGTTCAACCCGCGCGCCCTCCCGCGCGCCACCGCCACGCGGAGACCGATGAGATACGCGGCGACCAGCATCAGACCATAGGTGTAGATGCTGACGCCAAAGAGCTCGAAGAGTCGCGGATACATCCCGGCTACTCCCGCTGCGGTTGAGGATTCGTGAACATGTCAAGAATGACACAGCCGGCGCCGACTGTTATCGCCGCGTCGGCGACGTTGAACGCCCAGAAGTGCCAGCCACGCCAGTAGAAATCGATGAAGTCGACGACGTAGCCGGTGGCTATCCGGTCGATGAGGTTGCCGAGGGCGCCTCCCAGGACAAGGGCAAGGCCGATTCTCGACAGCCGCTCGTCCGCCGCGGTTCGACTGGCGTAGAACCCGATGGCGATCATGGCGAAGAGCGCGATCGCCGTCATCAACGCCGGTTTGAACGGGATGTCGACGTTGTTCAGCAGACCGAACGCGGCGCCGGTATTGCGGACGTACCGGAAGTCGAGCAGATCGGGAATGACCGTGACCGACGAATAAAGCGGCAGCCAGGCTCGCACCATTCCCTTGGAGACCTGATCGGCGACGACTATCGTCGCTGCCAGCAAGAACAGAAGGCGCCGCGACGGGACGGGGGACGGAAAAGGTGGATCCGGCCGGGCTACCGGCGCGTGGGCATCCGATCCGACCGGTTCAGACAACACGCTCCACCGTTTCGGCCAGCGCGGCGGCGCAGCGCTCGCAGATGCCCGCCGGGTCGGTGTCGGTCACCTCCGGAACGTAGCGCCAGCATCGGTCGCACTTGATCCCGTCGGCGCGCCGCGCCGCTATCACCGCCGCGCCGTCCGGCTCGGCAAACTGCGCTCCCGCCGACGCCGCCTGTTCCGGATCCACGGGGAGTGCGGCGTCCGTCTCGACCGTCGCCTCCGAGGTGATGAACAGGGTCGGCAGGTCGGACACGTACTGTTCGATCAGGGTGGCCGTCGCGCCGTTTGCACGCACCGCCACTGCCGCCTCCAGCGAGGTCCCAACCACTTTCGCCTGTCGCAGCCCTTCCAGCTCGACATTCACGACATCGCGCAACGCGCGGAGCCGAGACCAGCGGTCGAGCAGTTCGCGATCGACCAGCTCCTCACATCCTTCCGGGAAGTCGGCCAGATGAACACTCTCCGCCCGGGGACCCGGCAGGTGGGACCAAAGGTCGTCGATGGTGATCGGGAGAATGGGCGCCAACAGGCGTGCCAGGCCATCTGTCATCCTGTAGATCGCACTCTGTGCCGAGCGCCGCCCCGCCGAGCCAGCCGCGAAGGTGTATAGCCGGTCCTTGGAGATGTCGATGTAGAACGCACTCATGTCAACCGTCAGGAAGTGGTTGAGCGCGTGTGATATCGGCTGCAACTCGTACCGTTCGTAGGCGGTGAGAATCGTGACCGCGGTCTCGCCGTAGCGGGCGAGGGCATAGCGATCCACCTCCTCCATCTCCGCCACCGGCACGAGATCCGCGGTCGGGTCGAAGTCGTACAGGTTGGCTACCAGAATGCGGAGAGTGTTGCGGATCTTCCGGTACGCCTCGACGACGCGCGCCAGAATCTCGTCACCGAGTCGCATTTCTTCCCGGTAGTCGGCCATCGCTACCCAGAGGCGGAGGATCTCGGCGCCATGCCGTTGGATCACCGTCTTCGGGTCGACGCTGTTGCCGCGCGACTTCGACATCTTGTGTCCGGCCGCGTCGACGACGAAACCATGCGTCAGGACCTGCCGGAAGGGGGCCGCGCCACGCGTGCCGATGCCGACGAGGAGCGAGCTGTGGAACCAGCCGCGATGCTGGTCGGATCCCTCGAGGTAGAGCATCGCCGGCCACTCCAGTTCCGGGTGCGCCGAGAGAACCGCTTCATGGCTCGACCCCGAGTCGAACCAGACATCCAGGATGTCCGTCTCGCGCTCGAAAGAGGCGGAGTTGCACGACGTACAGGCGAATCCGTCCGGCACGAACTCACTCAGGTCCCGCTCGTACCAGGCGTCGGCGCCATGCTTCTCGAAGACCTGCGCCGCGCGATCCGTCAACTTCGTGGTGAGGACCGCCTCGCCGCATGCCGTGCAGTAGAGCGCCGGGATCGGCACTCCCCAGGAACGCTGGCGCGAGATGCACCAGTCCGGTCGGTTAGCCACCATCTGCCGGATTCGTTCTTCGCCCCACGACGGGAACCATTCGACGCCGCTGATCGCGTCCAGTGCCCGCTCGCGGAACCCACCCCGATCCAGCTCGATGAACCACTGCGGGGTAGCAAGAAAGATCACCGGCGCGTGGCAGCGCCAGCAGTGCGGATACGCGTGCTCGACCTCTGTCCGCCGCCACAACCTTCCAGCGGCGCCGAGCGCGTCGTTTACCACCGGGTTGGCGTCGAACACCTGCATGCCGCCGACGATGTCAACGTTGTCGAAGAAATGCCCGTCGGGACCGATGGGGGCCAGAATATCCAGGCCGTACCGTACGCCGGTATGGAAGTCGTCGGCGCCATGGCCTGGAGCCGTGTGCACCGCTCCGGTGCCCTGCTCGAGCGTGACGTAGTCGGCCAGCACGCCGACGGAGTCGCGGTCGTAGAGTGGATGGCGAAACCGGATCCCTTCCAGATCCCGCCCGCTGAACGTCGCGAGCGGCTCGCCGAAGGTCCGGCCGGTCTCCCGGGAGACACGGTCCGCCAACGGTTGGGCCACGATGACGGTGTCGCACGTGGCCGTGTCGCCGTGCGCGCCCGTCTGCGCGTAGGCGGCGTACGTCACCTCCGGGTGGAAGGCGATTGCCAGGTTGGACGGGATCGTCCAGGGTGTGGTCGTCCAGATCAGCACCGATGTCCGCCGTCCCGCAAGGGCCGGTGCGAGCGCGGCGAGCGCGCTACGGCTCTGATCGGCCAGAGGAAACTCGACATGGATGGACGGCGAGCGATGAGTCTCGTACTCGACCTCCGCCTCCGCGAGCGCGGTCCGGCAGCTGATGCACCAGTGCACCGGCTTCTTGCCGCGGTAGACGAGGTCCCGTTTGACGAACTCTCCAAGCGCCCGGACGATCGTCGCCTGGTACGGGTAGCGCATCGTCAGGTACGGCTCCCGCCAGGCGCCCAGGACGCCGAGCCGGCGGAAGCCCTCGCGCTGGATGTCGATGTACTTCTCGGCATAGCGGCGGCAGGCCCGACGCACCTCCACCACGGACCGCGCCTGTCTTCCGCCGGAGGCGCCGCCGCCCAGCTCACGGTCGACGCGCAGTTCAATCGGCAGACCGTGGCAGTCCCATCCCGGAACGTACGGCGCGTCGAAGCCCGCCATCGTGCGGGACCGGACGACGATGTCCTTCAGGATCTTGTTGAGTGCGGTGCCGACGTGGATTTCGCCGTTCGCGTACGGCGGTCCATCGTGCAGAATGTAACGGGGCGCGCCCCGGCGCCGCTCGCGGATCTTGCCGTACAGATCACTCTCGTCCCACCGCGCGATGGTCTCCGGCTCGGTCCTCGGCAGGCTCGCCTTCATCCGGAAGGCGGTCTTCGGCAGGTTGAGCGTGTCTTTCCAGTCAGGCATGGCAGGATGGGGCGCGACAGCTCTCGGTTCAGAGCGGAATTCTTCAATCTTAGCCGCAAAATATAATGGCGCGCATGGCGTCCGGCCGGCGCGTCGAAGCGGTCTTCTTCGACGTCGACTTCACGCTGATTCACCCCGGCCCGGTCTTCGACGGCGATGGCTACAGCGCGTTTGCGCGCAGCCACGGGCTGCAAGCCGACCCGAGCCTCTACGAGGCCGCCGTGCGCCAGGCATCGAGCGAACTGGATCATCTGCAGGATGCGGTCTACCGTCCGGATCCGTTCATCCGCTACGCTCGACGGGTCCTGACCGAGATGGGCGCGCGGGGCGACCGTCTGGACGCTTGCGCCCATGAGATCTACGAGGAGTGGGCCGCCTGCCGTCACTTCACGCTGTACGAAGACGTTCAGCCCGCATTTGCCGCGCTCTGCGACGAGGGCTACCGCCTGGGCCTGATTTCCAACACGCACCGCTCGCTCGACAATTTCCAGACCCATTTCCAGTTGAAGCCGTACGTCACCGTCGCCGTTTCGTCGTCCGAGCAGGGCTACCTGAAGCCCCATCCGAGTATCTTCCGTACCGCCCTCGCCGCGGCGGGCACGGCGGCGGCGGACTCCGTCATGGTGGGTGACAGCCTGACCCATGACATCGCCGGAGCGCGACAGGTAGGTATGTCGGCCGTCCTGTTGATTCGCTCGATGAGCGGGAATTCGCACCCCGGCGGCGGCGTGGGGAATGAGATCCCGGTGATCCACTCTCTCACCGCTCTCCCGGGCCTGTTGCGCCGGTTGTAGCCGCCTGTTTGCCCTTGCGGGCGCGCGGGCGCCAGGCTCCCGGCTAGCCCGGCGGCCAGGTCATGGAGCGGCCAGCGAGCAAGTGAAGGTGTATGTGGAAGACGGTCTGGCCGGCCTCGGCGTTGCAGTTGAAGACAGTCCGGTAGCCGGCCTCGGCGTGCCCGCGTTCCGCGGCGATCGCCGTGGCCCGGTGGATCAACCGACCGACGAGACTCACGTCGTCGGCCGCGAGATCGTTCAGGGTCGCGATGTGCCGCCGCGGCACGATCAGCACATGCGTCGGCGCCTGCGGGTTGATGTCGTTAAACGCGATCAGGTCTTCGTCCTGGTAAACGATGTCACCCGGGATCTCGCCCGACGCGATCCTGCAAAAGAGACAGTCAGCCGTGTCGTTGCTACTCATCGCGACCTGCGAATCATCGCGACGCGGGGGATTCCGCGAAGGTCGACCCGCATGCCGGCCAGATCGAGTCCCGGCGCACGGTCCACGAGCGAGCGGACAGCATCGGCCTGCCCTGCTCCCATCTCGACCAGCAGCCAGGTGCTGGACGCGGTACTGGGTGCGCCAGACGGCGTGGTGGCGTAGCGGTCAACGCCACGCCAGACCCGGAAGAGCTCGCGCAACGAAACCAGCCCGTCAACTCCTCCATCCAGCGCCATCCGCGGTTCGTGGTCACGTACTTCGGCGGGCAGCGCCTCGATCTCGCCACTCGGGATATAGGGCAGGTTCGCCACGGTCAGGTCGAAACACGCGCCGTACGGTCCGCCACCGTCCAGCCACGCCTCGAACGCCGCGCGCACCCACTGAATCCGTCCCGCCACCCCATGAGCCGCCGCATTCCGGCGCGCCAGGCGCAAGGCGTCCCGGGAGAGATCGACGGCGGTCACCACCGCTCGCCGGAATTCTCGGGCCAGCGTCACGGCCAGGCATCCCGACCCGGTCCCGATGTCGGCAATCGCCAGCGGCTCGTCCCGCCGATCCGCCAGAACCTCCAACGCCGTCTCGACGATGAGCTCCGTTTCCGGCCGCGGCGTCAGCACGGTGGGCCCGACGGCAAACCGCAACCCCCAGAACTCGCGCTCCCCGGTGATCTGCGACACCGGCTCGCGCCGTTCGCGCCGTGCGACGAGCGGCGCATACCGTGCCGTGAACCCCACCGGTACCGATTCCCTCCGCCGCGCAAGCCAGGTGGCCCGATCCCACCCCAGCGCGTGCCGCGCCAGCAGTTCGGCGTCGGCCCCCGCCTCGTTCTCCGCGACGCCGGCGCGGAGCAGGCGCTCGCGGGCGGAGGCCGCTTCGTCCATCAGGACGGCGTCGCCCACCAACGTCGCCGGCGTCGCGGGCGCCGCGGAGACCGTGAGCGTCACGATGCCGTCGCCTTCTCCGCAAGCGGGGAGCCGTCCGCCTGTTCCTCCGCCCTGAGTCGTTCCGACTGGTAGTACGTTACGACTGCGTCGATCAACTCACCGAGATCTCCCTCGAGCACGGCGGGCAACTGGTGGGTCGTGAAGCCGATCCGGTGGTCCGTGATCCGGTTCTGCGGGAAGTTGTAGGTACGGATCTTCTCCGAACGCTCGCCGGTTCCCACCTGGCCGCGGCGGTCGCTCGCGATCTCGGACTGCTGCCGCTGCAGTTCCATCTCGTACAGGCGCGACCGCAGCACCTTCATGGCTTTCGCCTTGTTCTTGATCTGCGACTTCTCGTCCTGTTGCGAGACGACGAGGCCGGTCGGAATGTGCGTGATCCGGACGGCGGAGTAGGTGGTGTTGACGCTCTGCCCGCCGGGCCCGCTCGAGCAGAACGTGTCGATTCGAAGGTCCTTCGCATCAATCGTGACGTCTACTTCCTCCGCTTCCGGCAGTACGGCGACCGTCGCCGTCGACGTATGGATGCGGCCGCTTGCCTCCGTGGCAGGCACCCGTTGCACGCGGTGAACACCGCTCTCGTACTTCAGGCGGCTGTAGACCTGCTTTCCCTCGATTAGCGCGACGATCTCCTTGATCGCGCCGACCCCCGTCTGGTTCGATGAGAGGATCTCCGTCCGCCATCCCTGCCGCTCGGCGTAACGGCTGTACATCCGGAACAGGTCGGCGGCGAACAATCCTGCCTCGTCGCCGCCCGTTCCGGCGCGGATCTCCAGAACGACGTTCCGCTCGTCATTCGGATCCTTCGGGACCAGCAGCATGCGGAGCTCGAGCAGCAGCGTCTCGCGCCGTGCTTCCAGCGTCTCGAGTTCCTGCCTTGCCAGATCGCGCAGCTCCGGATCGTCACCGTCGGCCAGCTCCTTGGCCTGCGCCGCCTCCTCGACGACGGACTGGTACTCTCGGTACTTCTCCACGAGCGGCTGCAGCTCCGCGAGTGCGCGGGCGTGCGTCCGGTAGGCCGCCTGATCCGCCTGGACCGCCGGATCCGCGATCAGCGTCATCAGGTGGTCGTACCGTTCCTCGATGCCTTGCAGTTTGTCGAACATGGTCCGTTTGCCTTGAACCGGCGCGCTTCCCGGGTCCCGCCGGGCCGCCCTGTTCCCGGTGATCCTAACCGCCGGACACGGGCGGCAGGAACGCGATATCGTCGCCGTCGGCAAGTGCGGCGTCCATCCGGGCGTACTCCTCGTTGACGGCGACAGAGACGGTGGCTTTGTAGGGTTCGAACTCCGGGAACTCGGCGGTGAGTCCGTCCCAGAGGGCAAGCGCCGTCGCGCCGTCGGGCAGTTCCCGGTCGAGGTCGGTGGCGCCGGCGAGGTCGCGCAACCGGGCGAACAGCCGCACCGTCACGCGCATGCCCGCTCCAGAGCGATGCGCCGTGCCGCTTCGTCGTCCGGATCCGCCGTCGCTCCCTCGATCCAGACGTCTCCTCCCTCGAAGAATTCGTGCTTCCAGATTGGTGCGATCTGCTTGATTCGTTCGATGGCATAGCGGCAGGCGGAAAACGCGTCCGCCCGATGGGGCGACGCGGCCGCGATGGCAACGCTCGCCTCGCCAATGGCGAGCGCACCGACGCGGTGGTGCACGGCCAGGACCGTTTCCGGCCATCGGTCGCCCGCCTCCGCTGCGATGCGCTCGAACGCCCTGAGGGCGAGGGGGGCGTACGCTTCGTATTCGAGCCGTTCCACCCGTCGACCCTGGTTCTCGTTACGGACCGTGCCCAGGAACGACGCTATCGCGCCGGCGCTGGCGGAGGCGCCGGCGAGCGACTCGGTCACGAGGTCAATCAACGCTGCCGGATCCAGGGTGGCGTCCGTTACCACGAAGCGCGGCGTTGCCATCCACGACAGTATAAGGTGCGTCCGGCGAACGGCCGATGCTCCCTCGTCGCGCCTTGTCAGCCGGGCGCCTCGCCGCTCTCGGTGCTACGCGGGGTTTTCACCACGGGCTGCTAGGCTCGAGACGTAGCGCTGGGCTTCTCGGCTGGCTTCCACGACGCTTCGGCCGGAGGCGAGGCCGGCGGTCAGGGCGGCGCTGTGGGCGCAGCCGGTACCGTGCCGGCGGGCCAGTGCTTCCTTACGGGGGACCTCGAGGTGAACCATGGCGGAGCCGTCGTCCAGCACGTCGAAAACGGCGGCGCCTGCGGCGTCCAGGTGACCGCCGGTGATGACGACGGCGGCGGGTCCCAGTGCGCGGATTCTCCGTGCCGCCGTCTCGGCGTCTGCGAGCGAGGCGATGGCCATCCCGCTCAGGCGTTCCGCCTCCATACGGTTGGGCGTCACCACTGCCGCAAGCGGCAGCAGCCTGCCCATCAGCAACTCGACCGCTGCGTCGTCCAGAAGCGCCATGCCGCTCGACGATACGAGGACCGGGTCCACGACGAGTGGTGCGCCGATCGCGGCGAGCCGGTCCGTCACGGTCTCCACGATCGCCGCGGTCGCCAGCATGCCGGTCTTGACGGCATCGACCGTGAAGCCGTCACGTACCGCATCAATCTGGGCCGCTACGATTTCCGGCGGCACGGGATACGCCGCCGTGATTGCACGGTCGTTCTGGGCGGTGACGGCGGTGACCGCGCTGACGCCGCGGACGCCGCGCGCGGAAAAGGCGCGCAGATCCGCCTGGATGCCGGCGCCACCTCCCGAGTCGCTGCCCGCGATGGTCAGCGCGACGTGCATCGGCGCTAGCCGATCGGCTCGGCTGGCTCCCGCGCGACGAAAACCAGGAGGTACTGAAAGCGGAACTGATCGTTGCGCGACTGCAGTCGCAACCCGGCCGCCTCGGCGTCGCGGATGATGGTCTCCGGTTCGACCCGCTCTGCTGTTGGCGGCCCGGGGCCGCCGCCGTCGAGGCGGTACTCCACGATGCCGACGCGGCCACCCGGTTTAAGCCGCGGCAGGACGTTCTGGAGCAGTGTCACCGGATCCTCCAGTTGACCGTACACCTCGACCATCAGCAAGGCGTCGATCGGCGCCGGGATCATCGGGTTGCTGGGCGTTCCGATGATCGTCTGCACATTGGCCAGCCCGGCCCGACTCACGCGTCGGTTGATCGACTCGATCATCTGGGGCTGAATGTCCTCCGCGTAGACGAGGCCATTCGGCCCCACCCGCTGCGCGAGGCGAACGGTGAACCAGCCGCCTCCCGCTCCGACGTCCGCGACGACGGCGCCATCGGCGATCGACAGGGCGTCCATGATCAGCTCCGGTTCCTGCCAGGCGTCGCGGTCCGGTCCTTCGAGCAGACCGAGATCCTCGGGAGCGAAAAGGGAGCCGTGCGGCGGACGCACCTGTCCTTCGGCCGGGGGGACGCCGGCCGCCAGGGCGGCAGCGAGGCCGACGATGGCAACCGCCAGCGTTATCCGCATCGCGTACCTATCTTACGGCCTCCTCCGGTGGAGGACAGGGAAGGTCACGGGTCGGCACGTCGCGCATCGGCGGCCGTATGTAACCACGGCCCGCCGCTGCCGCGTCGAGATCGCACGTCTCGAGATCCAGCAACGGCAGCAGCAGGAACGGCATGGCGTCCGGCACGTCCACCTGCTTCAGCCAGCCCCCGCAACCCCGGCAGAATTCGACGCGGCGGGCACGCTCCGGAGCCGTGACGGCCCCGGCGGCGGCAACCAGAAAGCCGTCGTCCGCCCGCCCGCAGTAGACGCAGGCCGTTTCGGCCGGCGCCCAATCGGCGCCGCAGAACGAGCAGCGGAGATGGCGCCGTCCGCCCTGGACTTCGGCGAGGGCCGGCCACGATCCACATGCCGGGCAATACCCGTGCCGCCAGGCGGTCGTCGCGGCCCGCAATTCGGCCGGCGCCGCCGGCCCGAGCGCCTGCTGCTGCAGGTGGTGCGCGATCGGTCCGACGGTCAGTTCGGCAACCAGCCAGACCAGATCGGGCGCTACCCCGAGATGTTCCGCGCGCATCCGGATCGCCGTCTGCTGCCGTGCGAGCGATGACCGGAGGAGAGATCCCGGCTCGATCTCGCCACGTTCGAGGACCACCCGGACCCGCCGGGCCGGATCGCCCACCCCACCCGCCGCGAAGTCGTCGCAGAAACCGAGCAGGGGCGTGGTGAGTCGCTCGACGTCCAGTTCGTCGATGGCGAGGTCGAGCACCGGCGCATCCTCGCGGGCCAGTCGCCCGGCGAGGTCGTCAGGCGCTGCGCTCGCTCCTCGGGTGAGCCGCTCGGCGTCGGCCGCCACCTCGGCGCTGCGCGTCACGAGCACGCGTTGAAGATCGACTGCGGCAGCCAGTTCCGGATGGTCGTCCGCGATTCGTAGCCAGCGTTGCTCGGCATCGGCCAGCAGGTCGGTGGGGAAGTGTCGAACGGGCATGGAAACCCGATTATCGCGTGACGGCGGGGCGAACGCCACCGCGGACGCGACGCGAGCGGAGCCGTACGCGCGGCACGCGCTATAATTCGTAATTGACGGTTGCTGGCGAAGCGCAAGAGGAGACAACAGTGACTGAGACAATGGTGGCCAGTGGGCCGGTATTGGTGACGGATGCCGCCGCGGGGAAGATCCATGCCTTGCTGGCGGAGGAACAGAAGCCGGAGGCGGGGCTCCGCGTCTTCGTGCAGGGCGGCGGCTGCTCGGGCTTCCAGTATGGGTTGATGATCGAGGACGGGCCCGGTGACGCCGAGTCCGACCGGGTCTTTCAGTCGAACGGCATCACGCTGTTCGTGGATCCCATCAGCGTGCGCTACCTGAACGGGGCGGAGGTGGACTTCGTCGACAACCTGATGGGTGGCGGCTTCACCATCCGGAACCCGAACGCCAAGACGACGTGCGGCTGCGGCCAGTCGTTCGGCGTCTGACCACGGACACCGCGTCACGCGCCGAACCGCGCCCGAGAGCGCCGGCCCGGCAGCGCGTTAGGGGTAACAGCCCGTGGTGACACCCCGCGTCACACCGAGAGCGGCGAGGGCGCCCGGCTGACAAGGCGCGACGAGGAAGTATATTGGCCATATGCGACCGAGGAGCAACGCCGTCCAGCCGGGATGCATCGCCGCTCGAATGTAGCGGGGGTTTCACCACGGGCTGTTGAGCGTGATGGAACCGCGGGAAGCATTCGTCGAGAGTCATCGTCCGCCGGGTGGACGTCGTTCCAGCAAGCGCGATCAGATCGTCAACTTCTTCCTTCAGCAGGAGGGCCACTTCGCTGCTGACGAACTGGTCGACGTCATGCGCGCGGCCGGTCACCGGATTAGCCGCGCGACCACCTACCGCACGCTGCAGTGGATGGTGGACGCTGGCATCGCCCGGAAGGTGGACTTTGGCGACGGGCGCGCCCGCTTCGAGCACGCCTACCGGCATCCGCGGCACTTCCATCTGATCTGCCGGGCCTGTAGCCAGTCGTTCGAGTTCATCTCGTCAGATATCGAAGCGTTGATCGAAGAGATTGCCGACGATCGCGGCTTCGCGACCGAAGAGCGCGTAGTGCAGATCCACGGTACGTGCGAAGCGTGCAGAGAGGGTCGCCAGCAGTCGAGCGAGCCGGTAGCGACGGAGTTGCTTTTCGCGCGGGACGCGCTTCGCATCGCGATCGCGACCGAGCGGAGCGGTCTGGAGTTCTACACCCGCGCCGCGCGGCTGACCAAAGATGAGCGCGGGAGGGAGATCTTCCTCAAGCTGGCGGAGGAGGAAAAGGAACACCTCGGTACGCTCGAGAAGCGCTACGCCGAGCTGCTGCAGCAGGAACCTCGCCTCGAAGGTTGGCCGACCTTTCTTTTCTTCAAGGGAGCCGCCAACAGCCTCTTCGCCGCAGGGGCCGACGAGTTGACGGCTGGAGTGGACGATCGTGAGGCGCTCCGGATCGGCATTCGCTGCGAGCGGGGATCGCACCGGTTCTTCCGGCGCTACGGCGAGCGGTTCGAGGATTCCGAGGGGAAGCGCATATTCCTGGAGTTCGCGAAGGAAGAACGGGAGCATCTTCAGTTGCTGATCAAGGAGTACCGCGATCTGCAGGGGCGGCAGGAGGGTGCCCCGCCTGCATGATCGACCTCCACACCCATACGACAGCCTCCGACGGTTCACTTCCGCCCGCCGAGCTGGTCAATCGGGCGGCATCGGTGGGAATCCGCACCCTTGCCGTCACCGACCACGACACGTTGGCAGGCATCCCGGAGGCGGCCGGGGCGGCTCGGGCGCGAGGCCTCGCCTTTGTGGCCGGTATCGAGATCACGGCGGTGCACGAGCATCGTGACGTTCACATGCTCGGCTACTTTCTTCGCCGCGACCCTCCCGGCGTGGGTCCGTTCCTGGAGACGGCCCGGCGGGACCGGGCGCGGCGCGCCCGGGCCATGTCGGACAAGCTCGCCGCGCTCGGCGCCCCGGTCGATATCGAGGATCTGATCCAGGAGGCGGAGGAGTCGGGGAGGGCGGTGGCGCGCCCGACGGTGGCTCGTGCGCTCGTCGACGCGGGGCATGTGAGGTCGATGCAGGAGGCGTTCGACCGCTACCTGGCGGACGGCGGCTCCGCATACGTCGCCCGGACGGGAGCGTCGCCGGCCGAAGTGGTGGCGCTGGTCCGGGCGGGGGGCGGCATCTGCTCGCTGGCGCATCCCGGTTTGCTCCGGAAGGACCATCTGATCCCGGGTCTGGTTGACGCCGGACTCGACGCCATCGAGGCGTTTCACAGTGAGCATGGCGCCGCCGATCGGGCGCGCTACCGCCGCCTGGCGGAGCGGAACGGGCTGGCCATCAGTGGCGGCTCCGACTTTCATGGGGAGGGCCACCACCGCGCTGACCGTTTTGGCCGGGTCGGTCTGCCGGAGGCGCACTTCGGCGCACTGCGGTGTCGACTGGAGCGCGCGCACGCCGCCGTTCACGGAGAGACGGGCCCGATGGAGTTTCGGCTGCCGGCGGCCGAAGCAGGCATGGCGCCCGCCGGTCCGGCGACATGACGGCTGCTCTGGTCACGGCCGCGCTGCTTGGCATCGGCGGTCTGGGCTACTGCACGTTCCTCGGTTTCCTGGCCTCGACGCCGGAAGACATCGCCCGTCATGTGTCGTTCGGCATCTTCTTCACGCTGATCACGCTGCTCGCGCATTCGATGACGATGTTCTATCTGATCGGCAAGGGGAAGGCGATCCGCGAGGCGGCAACCGAAGCGGGATTGCCGGAGGAGATCCATCTGGCCGTGGCGCGGGCGCGCCGCCCGGTCTTTTCCTGGGGGACGCTCGCCATGGCGCTGACGATGTTGGCCGCGATCCTGGGCGGAGGCGTGGATACCGGTGCCCTTCCAGCCGGGATTCATTCCTCCCTGGCGGTGCTTGCGCTGCTGGCGAACTTCTTTGTGTTCAAGCTGGAGCTGCTGGCTCTCGCCACCGCCGCGGATTCGACGGCGGAAGTCAACCGGCAGGTGGAATAGAGGCCGTTTGACCCGGGCCGCCCGAACGGGAGGGTTCGGGATGGCGCGCGGTAGTGGCGGAAGCGCCTGGGAGTCGAACCCAGCCCCCCCGCGTCAGCGGGGAGCGACCGATTTTGAAGACCGGGAGGGCCACCGGGCCCCGTTCGCTTCCTGGAGCGGCGGCCGAACGCAATTCGACCCCAATGGGAACCGGGACAGGGGCAGCAAGGAGTATCGCCGCTGGACTACGAGTCGATCAGCCGGACTTCGCCCGCGCGCGGACCCTTTTCCGAGTGTTCGGGCGTGAACTCGACGCGCTGGCCTTCGCGTAGCAACTCGAAGACCGCGCTACGCACGGCGCTCCGATGGAAGAAGTGCTCAATGCCTCCTTCATCGCGAATGAAACCGAAGCCCTTGTCAATCAACAGACGTGCGATTGTGCCTGTCGGCATACCGTCCCTCCGAGGGGTCCGGCCACCGGGCAGATGCACCACCGCCGATCCCCTAAAGGCGGCAGTCTAGGCAACCGCCGGAATGATGTCAACCGCCTATATGGAGGGGCCGTGCGCTCAGGGAGCATCCGGCGCGGGAGATGGCTTGGTGGAACTCGCCCCTGCGGCGGGGGGCTTGACGGCCTCCTTCGGTGGCGCTGCAGGCTTCGGCGGAGCGGGAGGCTTCGGCGCCGGATAGGTGGTCCAGAAATTCCGGCCGCACTGGCCGCACTTCCAGAACTGCATCGGGGGCCAGACCTGGCCGAAACGCCAGTCAACCGGATCGGTCAGGGTCATCTGGGCTCCGCAACTCTGGCAGCGGATCCGGACATCAAAGTCGCTCATGGGCGGAATTCTAGTGCTGTCCCCGACAGGTTTTCAAATAGGACGCCGGTTCATGACACGATGTGCAGTACCGGCACGGAGGTACGAAGAAGATGACGACACGGCAGTTCGGACTGATCATGACGATGGCGGTTGCGGCGGCGTGCACGACGGCGCCGGCCCAGGAAGCGGCGACGGGCTATACGCCGGTAACGGACGAGCGGTTGCGCTCGCCCGATCCTGCCGACTGGCTGATGTATCGCCGCACTTACGATAGCTGGGGCTACAGTCCGCTCGATCAGATCACGACGGAGAATGTCGCCGGGCTGGTGCCGGTCTGGACGATGTCCACCGGGGTGACATCCGGCCACGAAGCGCCTCCCGTCGTCAACGACGGCAGGATGTTCGTGACGACGCCCGAGGACCGGGTCATCGCCATCGACGCGCGAACGGGCGAGCAGCTCTGGATCTACAACCGCGAGTTTCCGGAGGACATGGCCCATCCGCACCGCACGAACCGCGGCGTCGGCCTGTACGGCGACAAGGTCTACCACACGACGCATGACGCATTCGTCGTGGCCCTCGACGCCGTGTCCGGAGAGCTTGTCTGGGAGACGGCGGTCGCCGACTACCGAACCGGGTACTACATGACGATCGCCCCGTTGGTTGCCAGCGGCAAGGTGATGGTCGGGGCGTCCGGAGGCGAGCGGGGCATTCGCGGGTTCGTGGTGGCGCTCGATCCGGAGACTGGTGAGGAAGTGTGGCGTACGCACACTATTCCGGCGCCGGGTGAGCCGGGCAGCGAGACATGGCCGGGCGATACGTGGCAGACCGGGGGGGCGTCGATCTGGATCACCGGGTCGTACGACCCGGAGCGCAACCTGACCTACTGGGGAACGGGCAATCCGGGCCCGTGGATCGGTGATCAGCGGCCCGGCGACAACCTCTATACCAACTCGGTGGTCGCGTTCGACGCCGACACCGGCGAGATCAAGGGCTATCACCAGTATCACCACAACGGATCCTGGGACTGGGACGAGGTTTCAGCGCCTCTGCTGATTGACGTGCCGCGAGACGGCCGCACCATCCCGACGCTGGTTCACCCGGCCCGGAATGGCTACCTGTGGATGCTTGAGCGGACCGCGGACGCGATCAACTTCGTCGAGGCGAAGCCCTACGTGTACCAGAACGTGTTTACCGCGATCGACCCGGTGACCGGCCGGCCGGAGTACGACGAGGAGCGGAAGCCGGGCACCAACAAGCCCGCCACCTTCTGCCCGTCGCTCTGGGGCGGCAAGGACTGGCCGCCCGCGGCCTACAGCCCCCAGACCGGGTACCTCTACATCCCGGCCAACGAGAACCTCTGCTCGGACATGGTCGGGGTGGAGGTCGACTACGTGCCGGGGCGTGGCTTCACTGGTGCGTCGCAGACGGTTTTCGTCGTGGACGACGCCGAGCACATCGGCGAGATTCAGGCCTGGAACCTGGCTACCGGCGAAGAGGTCTGGACGCACGAGTTCGCGGATTCCCAGAACTGGGGGCCGATTCTGACCACTGGTGGCGGCCTGCTCTTCGCGGGAGGCACCAACGACCGGTACTTCCGGGCGTTCGATGCCGAGACCGGCGACGTGCTCTGGGAGCAGCGGACCAATTCCGGCGTGATCGGCGTGCCGTCGTCCTATGCGATCGACGGCGTGCAGTACATCGCGGTGCAGTCCGGCTGGGGCGTCGATGCCGCGGGTATGCAGCGCGCGGTGAATACGCACTTCGAGGCCGAGCTGCTGGTGCCCCAGGGGGGCGTTATCTGGGTGTTCGCGCTACCGCCGGCCAGCCGCTGATCGAGCGCGAGGGTGGTGGACCAGACGGGGATCGAACCCGTGACCTCGTGAATGCCATTCACGCGCGCTCCCAGCTGCGCCACTGGCCCACGGCTCGGCGCTGACGCGCCAAGATCGATCATTCTATTACGGAACCGAAGACGCGTTGGTACGCCTCTGGCGTGTCGATGTCGATGAAGGCGCCGTCGCCCGGGACCGGAACGGTGATTGCCCGGTCTTCGCAGGCGCGTACAACCGGCTTGGCGCCCTGCGCGGGATCGGCGGCGCGGAGCGGATCGAAGAGAGCGCGGTCGAGAATGACCGGATGACCGTGCGTCCGAGGGGTTTCTCCGATGGCCGGGTCGGCGCGGACAGGACGCACGACCGGGGCGCACGTGCGGGCGTAGGCGTCGAGCAGGGCTCGAACCGTGCCGGGTTCCACGAGCGGGATGTCCACCAGCGTGAGCAGCATCGCGGCAACGTCGGGTCGATCGATTGCCTCGAGACCGCAGAGCAGGGAGGAGAGCTGGCCGCGCGACGGGTCGGGGTTGAGAACGACCCTTGCCGGTGGGTGCGTGCCGGACATCGGCGCGACAACGGGGGACGCCGCCTTCTCCGGGGACAATGGCGCGAGCGCCGACCGGATCTCGCGTAACGGCCCGTCGCCGGAGGCGACGACGACCACCTCCCGGACGCCCCCCTCGCGCAGGGCCCGCACGATGCGCGAGAGGAAGGTCTCACCGCCGCCGGCCGGCAGCAGAGCCTTGGGCCGCCCCATGCGCGAGGAC
Source organism: Acidobacteriota bacterium (assembly GCA_009838525.1). Taxonomy (NCBI): domain Bacteria; kingdom Pseudomonadati; phylum Acidobacteriota; species Acidobacteriota bacterium. The sequence goes on along the minus strand of VXRJ01000011.1, from coordinate 67,839 downwards.
CGGCCGGCAGCAAGCACGACCCCGGGAACGGTCATCGAGCCGGCATCCGCCGCATCCGTCCGCGAGGCCAAGTGCCCCGGGGCGCCCGCAAGCTCCTAGTAGACCCGGAACATGCGCTGGACTTCGTTGCCATCATCGGTGACCGCGAGCGCGAGCATCAACAGGATGCGCGCTTTCAGTGGCGTCAGGTCCTCCGCCGAGACGCGGTTGGGATGGTAGCGGCGGCCGGTGTCGCCGTTGCCGCCGGCTGGAGGATCGATCGGACCCCGCCGCGCCGGGACGCGTCCGCCTCCGGTGCGGGTAGAAAGCACTACCATCGCTCCCGCCTCGACGAGTTGCTGGATTGCCTCGTTCTGCCCAGGCGTCGTCCCTCCGGCGCCGCTCGCCGCCACCACCAGGCCTTCCGCTCCATGCTCGTACGCGGAGAGCAGGAGGTCGCCCGGCGCGTCCAGGTACGTCATCACGATGTCGACGCGAGGCAGCCGCTCAATCGCGGCGAGATCGAACTCGCTACGCCGCGTGTGACGCCGCCCCGGCCGGCGGTAGTAGACGATCGTGTCGTCGTCCACCACGCCGAGCAGGCCGTACGAACCCGAGTCGAACGTATCGAGTCTCTGAGCGTGCGTCTTTCGCACCTCGCGCGCCGCGTGGATCTCGCCGTTCAGGACGACAACGACGCCGCGGCCGCGCGTAACCGGGGCGGCTGCTACCCGCACGCCGTGCACCAGATTGGCGGCGCCGTCATAGCCCGTCTCGTCGGGCATCCGCATCGCCCCGACGACCACCACGGGACGGTCGCTCCGCACGGTCAGGTTGAGGAAGTAAGCTGTCTCCTCCAGCGTGTCGGTACCGCTGGTGACGACGATTCCGGCAAGGTCGGATCGCTCGCGAAACAGGGTGTTGATCCGCCCGGCGAGCGCCAGCCACTGATCGACCGTCAACGAGCTGCTCGCCACGTTGGCGAATTGCTCGGTCTCGACAATCGCGTGCCGGTCCAGTTCGGGAACGAGCGCGACCAGTTCGTCGACGGTCAGGCGGCCATCCGGGTGATTGGCGATGGTTCCACCGGTGGCGACCAGCCGAACCGTCGGTTGTTCCCGACCCGGGAGTTGGGCGTCGGGCTGCGCGCCGGCGGGCGGTGCGGCGACCAGCCAGAAGAGCGCGGCGGCAACGAATGCCAGCGGAAACCCCGCGACACGCATCACCCTCGGACTATAACGCCAGTCCGGGTGCCAGCTGCTAGGCGCGTGTCTTGGCGGCCGGAACCGGGGCGGCGGAGCGATGTGCGGCCGCGAGCCAGCCCGTCAGGCGGTCGCGCGCCTCACGCGGCGTTGCACCGTAGAAGGGCATCAGGGCGGTTGGAACCCCCGCGGCCCGGACCAGCGACGCACGCCATCCCCCGTCGAGCGCGCGACCGACCTCGATGGCGTACTCTCGTCCGTTGATCGTCTCGCGAAAGTGCTGAATCGAAGGGTTGCGGACGGCCAATGTCGTGCTGGGGTGGGAAGGCTTTATTGCGTATCGGAAACGTAGAGAATTCTCAGCCACGCGCGTGATGTGATCAAGCGAAGAACCATGCGAAAGTGGCACCCACAATGACAAGTCAGCATGTCTGCGGGAAAGAACGAGAAAACAATATTTTCTCGAACACGTAATGCACCTCTTGTCCACCGAACTTCCACCGGCTATCCACACCCTCGACGTAACGCCTGGTTGCGCCCTGGTGGAACCCGGTGGGCGGCGAACTCGGCCATCGTGATCACGCCACGCGAGACCCGCCTGCTCTCCGCTCCTACGCTGGGCGCGTACCAGCGGGCGATCGCGGCGCGCGTCGCCGATGCGCGCATCGCGCTCGATGGCGGCGAGCGGGCTATCATCGTCCCTACACGGGCCGCCGCCGATCAGTTGCGCCGGACACTGCGGCAGTTGCACGCGTCGGGCCGCGACGGGACGGTGCGCCCCGCAGTCCTTCCCCGCGGCGACTGGTACGACTGGCTGCACGAACGGGCTGCGGTCCGGGCGCGCCTGCTCACCCAGGTCGAGCGGGAAGTGCTGGGTGGCATTGCCGCCCGCGACGCCGCGGCGGTCGGCGCGCCGCCGCCGTTCCGTCTGCGGGCCGGCATCGTCACGGCGTTCCTCGCCTTCTACGATGAGTTGCGCCGGCGCCAGCGAACCGTTGACGCGTTCGAGCGACTGCTGGTAAACGACCTCGAACCGAGCGCCGACATCGATCGCGGCGCGCGCCGCCTGCTGGATCAGACCCGGTTCCTCGTAGCTGCTTTCCGAGCTTACGAGCGCCGGCTGGATGCGGCGGGAGGCGTCGACGAACACCGCCTGCGCGAGCACTTGTGCAACGCGGGCACGCGCGAGCCGCTGCGCGAAGTGATCGTCACCGTCCCCGATGAGGTTGCGCATCCGGCTGGACTCTACCCGGCCGACTTCGACCTGCTCGCCCGGCTGCCGCAACTCGCGCGCGTCTCGATTGTCGCGACCGACGCGGTGCTCGACAGCGGTCTCCGGGAGCGCCTCGATCACCTCCTGCCGGGGATTGACGAGGAGCGTGTCGCCCCCGACACGTTACCGGCGCCGCGCCTGGTTGTGCCCACCGGCGGCGCGGGCGACCTCCCCTGCTTCCTCTGGCGCGACCGCGAGGAGGAACTGCGCGGCATCGCGCGCGCCGTTGATCAGGCGCGCCGGGACGATCCGCAGCTCTCGGCCGCCGTCGTTGTCGCTCGTCCCCTTCCATACGTCTATCTCGCCCCCCCGGTCTTCGCGGAAGCAGACCTCCGCCCCCGCCCCGGCGACGGACTCCCGCTCGCCGCCGAGCCGTACGCCGCGGCGGTGGACCTGGTGCTCCATTACGCCTCCGGCGACCGTAGTGCATCGACGATGTCAATTGCCCGCAATCCCCATTTCAACTTCGCGGGGGACGACGCGGGGGTTGCGGATTCCGAACTCGCCACCCTCGACGAACCGCGCCCTCTGGCGGATCATCTCGCCGCGCTCCGTTCCCTCCTGCACCGTCACGCTGCGCCGCCGCCCGAGCCCCGCGACGCGATAGCCGAGCGAACGGCCCGCACCCGGTCCCTGATCCACGAGGGCCTCAGCGCGCTCGAGACCGCCCACCGTGCCTTGAATGCGGGCGACGCCAACGTCACGCTCGCTGAACTCGCATCGGTCGTCCGTCGCTGGATCGAGGGCCGGACGTATCCACCCGACCGCAGTGCGGTCCGAGACGGCGATGTTCACTTGATCGACCCCCACGCCGCCGCCTACGGACGGTTCGGTTGCCTTTTCCTCGCCGGCCTGACCGAAGCGGACTGGCCGCCCCGCGCGGAGAAGAACATCTTCTATCCGGCCGGCATGCTTTCCTCCCTGGGGTGGCCGCCCGAGAGCGAGCGGCTGCGGGCTGCGCGCGCCATGTTCCGCGACCTGCTCGGCCTTTCCCGCGGCCGGGTGCGGGTTTCCGCGTTCCTCCTCGAGGATGACGCGGCGGTGGCCGTCTCGCCGATGCTGGAAGACCTCGATGTAGACGGGTTCGATCGGGAGGCGGCGCCGCCCATCGGCGAAGCCGCGTCGCCGGAGGCGACCCCGGGAACCGCCGATGCCATTGCCTACCGCTGGCGCGCGTTTCGTCTTTCCCGTGCCGAGGCCGGAATGGCGCGCGATCGCCTGCGCGGCGACATCGGTCCGCAGGCGCCCCGGGCCTACGCGGTCAGCGCCCTCGAGCGTTACCTCGACTGCCCTTTCAAGTACTTCGCGCGCCACACGCTCCGCCTGGAGGAGGAAGACGGCGAGGAGCAGACGATGACTGCGCAGGAGCGCGGCCGCTTCCTGCACCAGGTGTTCGAGAGGTTCTTCAGTGCGTGGCAGGGCGACGGCCACGGCGCCATCACGCTCGACAGGTTCGACGTTGCCCTCGAGCGGTTCGCGGGCGTTGCGGAAGACGAGCTGGCCCGGCTGCCGCCAGCGGAGCAGGCGGTGGCGCGCGCCTGGCTGTTCGGCTCGCCCGCTTCTTCCGGTCTGGCCGAGCGGTTGTTCAGCCGGGAAGCGGAGAGCCGGACGGCCGACATCGTCGAGCGGCTCCCCGAGTATCGGATCGCCGGCTCCTTCGATATGGGCCCGGCCGGCGGTCGCCGAACCGTTGCGCTCCGCGGCGGCGCCGACCGCGTCGACCTGCATGCCGACGGAACGCTTACGGTCGTCGACTACAAGACCGGCCGCGCGCCGGATCGGTCGCGGGCACTGCAGTTGCCGCTCTATGCGCGGTGTGCGGAACAGCAGTTGCGGGGTTACCGCGACCGCTCGTGGCGCGCCGCCGGCGGCATGTACGTCGCGTTCGGCGAGTCGCGACTGACGGTCCCGATGGAGGGCAAGGGGAAGGTGGCTGACGCGATGAACGAGGGTGAAGCCCGCGCCGTCGCGGCGGTGGCGGGAATCGAAGCCGGCAAGTGCCCGCCGCGTCCGGCGGAGCTGTTCCGCTGCACGATGTGTCCCTACCAGACGGTGTGCCGGAAGGACTATGTCGAGGATCTCTGAGGGCGGGTTGCCGTTCGATGCGGCGCCGGACGAGCCGTCACCCGCACCGGCTGCCCCGCCCGGGCCGGATGCGCCCCCCGATCGCGCGGCGCGCGCCGCGGCGGTCGACCCTACACGCAACATCGTGCTGGAAGCGTCGGCCGGCACCGGCAAGACGACAGTGCTGGTCACCCGCTACCTCAACCTGCTTCGTGCCGGCATCGATCCGATCAACATCCTCGCGATCACCTTCACGCGTCAGGCGGCAGCGGAGATGCGCGAGCGTATCGTCGGCGAGTTGCGCGCCGACGCCCTTGGCTCGGAGGAAGGTGCGGAGCGATGGGCCAGGTTGCGCGACCGCCTCGGCGAGATCTCGATCAGCACAATCGACGCATTCTGCTTCTCGCTGCTCCACGAGTTCCCGCTGGAGGCGGACCTCGAGCCGGGCTTCGGACTGGCGGACGAAACCGAGATCCCGAACATCGTCCGGCAGGCGGTGGAGCAGGCGCTCGGCGCCGGAACCCGGATGGCGAAGAGCGATGCCGATCTTGCCATGCTGATCGCGCAGATCGGTCCATGGCGGATTCGCGTCGCCCTGACGGAGCTGCTGCGCCGGCGCCTGGCCGCGGAGACGACGATCCGGCGCTTCCTGGCCGGAACGCCGCGCGATCTGACGGCGGCGCAGGCCTGCCGCTCCGCAGTGACGCGTCTCGCCGCCCGTATGGAGGGTGCGGATGGCGTGCTTGGCCGGCTGCTCGCGGATGGGCCGGATGCCGGCCCGTTCGCGGTAATCGCGCGAGACATCGCGGACCTCGACACGCTGGCGGAACGCGGCCCGGTTCGGATCCGCGCCGCCCTGGACCGCTGCCGGGCGTACTTCCTGACGCAGCAGGGAACGCCTCGCAAGCGGGTCACGGACGCGCAGCTCTCCGGCAGTGGCCCGCGCGCCAGGCGGTTCCGCGCGGCGGCGGTCGAGGCAGCCCCGATCATGCATGACGTGCTGGGCCGGTTCGACCGCGACATCAACCTCGTGATGGCGCGCGGCGTGCACCAGCTCTTCACGATCGCGGTCGACGCGTACCGCCGTCAGCTCGACGCCCGTGCCCTCCTCGACTTCTCCGATCTGCTGGAGCGTGCCGTGGCTCTCCTCCGGAGAATGGACGAGTTCGCGCGATCGCGTTTTCGCCTGGAGTCCCGCTACCACCACGTGCTCGTCGACGAGTTTCAGGACACGAGTCCGGCGCAGTGGGAACTGGTTTCGCTCTTGGTGCAATCCTGGGGGGAGGGCGCCGGCCTGGTCCACGACGCAACACTCCCGCCCAGCGTCTTTGTCGTCGGCGACCGCAAGCAGTCCATATACCGGTTCCGCGACGCGGACGTTGCCGTCCTTGACGATGCCGCGAACGCGGTCGCCGCGCTCCGCGAACCGGATGGCGGAGACGCCTCCGCTGCAGGCCCGGGTGCGCGGGAGTCTGCCTCCCGCGCGACCTCCCCCGACGTTCGTCAGTCGATATCCAACAGCTTCCGCACCGTTCCCCCCCTGCTCGCCTTCCTGAACGACCTGTTCGCGGCGGTGCCGAAGGTGTCCGGGCGCCGTGACGCGTTCCGCTTCGACGAGCGCGATCGCTTTCCGGTGGATGCGCCGGCGGTCACGGCTGCGGACGAGCCGGTGGTGGCGGTCGCGGTCGCCGATAGCGTCGAAGGGACGGCCGACCTTGTCGCCGGAGAAGTCTCCCGCCTCCTCGAGACGGGCAGCGTGCGCGACCGCCGCACCGGCGTGCCTCGCCGCCCGGTTCCCACCGACGTCGCCATCCTCTTCCGATCCCGCCAGAGCCACCGCGAGTTCGAGCGGGCGATCAACGCGCGCGGCATCCAGACGTGCGTCTACAAGGGGCTCGGCTTCTTCGACACCGACGAAATCAAGGACGTCCGCGCCCTGATTCGCTACCTGGCCGACCCGCGCTCGGAGCTCCGCGCCGCCGCCCTGCTACGCTCGCGTTTCATTGGAATCTCGGACGCCGCGCTCGCCGCGCTGAGAGGCAAGCTCGCCGCCGCCCTGCTGGACGGAACGCTTCCCGCCGCCGCGTTGGACTTCGACGCGCATGACCGCACGGTGCTCGACCTGGCGCGCGACACGGTCCCGGGCTGGATCGGCCTGGTCGATCGCCTGCCACCAGCCGAGGTGCTCGACCGGGTCCTCGCGATGTCGGCGTACTCCATCGAGCTTGGCGAAGGTCATCCGGCACAGGCCCGCGAGAACGTCAAGAAGATCCGAAACCTGGTCCGTCGCGTGCAGAACCGCGGCTACGCCACGATGGCGCATGTCGCCGACCACATCGATCATCTTTCGGGCGATGTCTCCAACGCGGTGGTCGATGCGTTCGACGCGGTCAACCTGATGACGGTCCATGCCGCCAAGGGGCTGGAGTTCCCGATCGTGATGCTGGTCGATCTGGGGCGCGGCACGGGTTTGGGCGGAGCGGCCATCCGTGTGGCCACGGACACGGCGGGGAAGCCGTGGGTCAGCGTGTCGCCCTACCGGACGCCGGCCGATCAGGAAGAACGTCTCCGCGATCTGGAGGAAACAAAGCGCTTGCTGTACGTCGCCGCCACCCGCGCGCGCGACCGTCTCTATCTCTCAGCGGTCCTCGACGACGCTGGCGCCATCGCCTGCAACCCCGGCAGTCTCGCGGAAGCGCTTCCGGCGCCCCTTGTCGACCTGATGGCTCACGCCGCGACCGTGCGCGACACGGTCCGCTGGACTGGAACGAGCGGCCAGCCCCATCGCCTGGCCATCGTCGATCGGGCCTAGAAGCGGCGCTCAGGACGCGCCGTCGTCTTCGGCAGGCGGCGCCGGCGGGGGCGGCGGTGGCAGCAGGCTGGGATCGCGCGAGATCCGGTCCATCCATTGCCTGATGTTCGACTCCGCTTCCTCCTGGGTCTGTCCCGGGACCAGCACGGATCCGACCGGTGTCGACGTTCCCGGCGCCGTCAGCCAAGCCACCCAGTGCCCCGCGCGCGCCTCGCTCTGAATGCTGTATTCCATCGTCCTGTCCATCCAACCGGTCCCGAACCGGGCCGGGCCGGATCGTACACCAGACCATCCCCACGCGCACCTTGACAATCGTTCGAAGCGGCTCCTATCGTACGAATCGGATGTTGGATGACCGGGTGCCTGACACCCTGCGGGCGATCGACGACATCGGCAACCGTCTCGGGCCGACGCGCCACCCAGTCCTTGCGGACGAGGTGGCGGTCGACTTCCCCTCGATGCGGCCGATCGTCGATAGGATGCTCGCTCGGTTCCGGGCCGGGGAACCGGCAGCGGACGATCCGGTCACCCGCCACGCGCGGTTCGAGTTGACCGCTCGCCAGGCGCTCGAGGGAGTGCGCCTGCCGCTCGATTTGACGGTGCGCCACACCTGCCCGGCCTGCGGCGGCCGGGGCGAACTGCAGAGCGGTTTGTGCAGCCTCTGCTGTGGTTCCGGTTCCGGCCTGCTGGAGCATCGTCTACACCTTCCCGTGCCGCCGGGCGTGCACGATGGCGCCTGCCTGCGGTATGCGCTTGCGCCGCCCGGGGCGGACAGGACTCATGTCGAGGTTCGTATTGCGGTGCAGTGACCGCGCGGTGCGGTGACGCTCAGGATTCCTGCAACTTCATGACCATCACAGACACGGCAGTACTCGACGCGCTTCGGGCAGTGACCGATCCCGACCTGGGGCGCGACATCGTCAGCCTCGGCTTCGTCAAGAACCTGACGATCGACGGTGGCCGAGTCGCCTTCACGATCGAGCTGACCACTCCGGCCTGCCCCGTCAAGGATCAGATGCAGCAGCAGGCGCGCGAGGTGGTCGCAGCGCTGGACGGAGTAGCCGACGTTGCGGTCGAGATGACGGCGAGCGTTCGTTCCGCGGCGGCCTCCCCGGCGCAGCAGCAGCCGATCCCGGGTGTTCGCAACATCATTGCGGTGGGCGCGGGCAAGGGGGGAGTGGGCAAGACCACGGTAGCGGTCAACCTGGCGGTCGGCCTTGCGCGCTACGGCGGGCGGGTCGGCATCATCGACGCCGACGTTTACGGTCCCAACGTGCCGATCATGCTCGGCGTCGACGCGAAGCTCGAATCGGATGGGAGGAAGATCCGTCCGGCCGAGAAGCACGGCATCCGCCTCGTGTCGATGGGCTTCCTGACAACCGCCGACGCGCCGATCATCTGGCGGGGTCCAATGCTGCACGGCGTGGTTCGACAGTTCTTTCAGGACGTCAACTGGGGCGAGCTCGACTATCTGGTCGTCGACATGCCGCCGGGAACCGGTGATGTCGCACTAAGCCTGAGCCAGACGGTGCCGGTGACCGGCGCCGTCGTCGTGACCACGCCTCAGACGGTCTCGCTGGCGGACAGCCGGCGCGCCGTCGGGATGTACCGCAAGCTGAACATCCCGACGCTCGGCATCGTCGAGAACATGAGCTACTACGCCTGCCCCCAATGCGGCGACGAAGCGGATCTCTTCGGACGCGGGGGTGGCGAGCGAGTCGCGGAGGAGCTCGGCGTGCCCTTCCTGGGACAGATTCCGATCTATGCCCCGATCCGCGTCGGCAGCGACACCGGCGCCCCCATCGTGAGCGCCGAGCCGGATTCGCCGGCCAGCCGTGCGTTCCGCCGGATTGCCGAGCAGGCCGCCGCGCAGGTGTCCATCGCCAGTTTCAGGGAACCGGTGGCCGCCGCGCCGATGGCCTAGCTGCTAGACCTGCCCGTCTGGGAAGGCTACCGGCGCCCTTCCTGCGCTTCTCCCGTCATCGGAACAAAACGGACCGGCAGCACCGACTGGGTCGTCGTCCCGGTTTCGGTCTTCGTCACGATCAGGATGTCCTGGTAGAAGCTGCCGACGGGAATCACCAGTCGCGCGCCGACGGCGAGTTGCTCCACGAGCGCCGGAGGCACGTGGTCCGGTGCGGCGGTGACGACGATGGCGTCGAACGGCGCCTCTTCCGGCCAGCCCCGGTACCCGTCTCCGGTCCGCACCGCGATGTTGTCGTAGCCCAACTCGGCCAGTAGCGCGCCGGACCGTTCAGCCAGTTCCGTGACGATCTCGATGGTGTGGACGCGGCTCGCGATCTCGGCGAGAACCGCCGCCTGGTAACCGGAGCCGGTACCGATCTCCAGGACCCGGCTATCGGGCCGGATTCCCGCCGCCTCGGTCATGAACGCGACGACGTAGGGCTGTGAGATCGTCTGCTCGTAGCCGATGGGAAGCGGATGGTCGTCGTAGGCGCTTGCCGCCAGGTCCGCCGGGACAAAGCGATGTCTCGGCACGGCGATCATCGCCGAGAGCACTGCCTCGTCAGAGATGCCGCGGTCGCGGAGCTGTCGTTCCACCATTTGCTGCCGCTCCTCGAGACGGTCGGTCGGACCGCCGGCTTGACGTTGGGGCGCCGACTCGGACACGCTCGCAGTTCCGCCGGCCGACTGGACCGGGCCGGCGGCGCACCCGGGGACGGTGAGGGCGGTGGCGCAGACGGTGGCGACGGAAGCGAGGGTTCGGCTGAAGCGCTGCTTTCGGCGACGATCAGGAGATCGACGATGTTCTGGCTGTTGATGGCAATCGGCGCCGGTCTGGCAGCGCTCGCTCATGCCGCGCCTTTTCCCTTCCTGCTCGACGCGCGCCCAACCGCACCCTCGCTCTGGAGCATGCCCGAAGGCGATGACGCGCCCGCGGTCTACCTGACGTTCGACGACGGCCCGAATCCGACCGCGACGCCCGACCTGCTCGACGTTCTCGCCGAGTTCAATGCCCGCGCGACCTTCTTCATCATCGATCGCCATCTGAACGAGGATACCGCGCCCCTCGTTCGGCGCATGTTCGAAGAGGGCCACGCGGTGGGTATTCACACGGATACGCGCGGTTGGGCGTTCCTGTCGCCGGACGTGCTCGCGCAGCGACTTCAGGCCGTGGCAGCTCGCATCGAGCAGCTCACCGGCGGAACGCCCTGTCGGGCGTTCCGCCCCCACGCCGGCTTCCGGAGCGGCTGGATGTATGCCGGCCTCGAGCGCGCAGGCTATTCCCTGGTCGGTTGGGGCTGGAGCCTCTGGGACTTCAACTGGTACCGCCGGCCGGACCCGGCGGGTCTGGCGGCGCGGCTTGCCCGCCGCGTCTCCGGCGGCGACATCATCGTGATGCATGATGGCCATCACCGAAACCCCGTGGCCGAACGCGGCCACACCGTGGACGCGGTCCGCCTGCTGATCCCGAAATTGCGCGCCGACGGTTACACGTTCGGGACGATCTGCTAGCAGTTTACGTCTCAGACGACCCGGCCTGCCGCCAGACGCGCGGCGGCGACGGCGGCGCCCACCATGGCGGGGTGGTCGGTCCTGATCGCATGAACCGGTATTGCCGCCATCAGCGCCGCCATGGGTTTCTTGTCGCGGAACGGGTCGAGAAAGACGGGGGAGTCGAGGGCTGGAAGAATATGAGGCACGATACCGCCACCGAGGTAGACGCCCGCCGTCGCCATTCCCCGGAGCGCCAGGTTGCCAGCCTCGGCGCCGAGCGCGCCGACGAAGAGGTCGAGCGTGGTCGCGCATCGGGAACAGCGCCCGGCGAGCGCCGACCGGGTGATGCGGCGCGGAAGCGCGGCGAGCCCGTCGCCGTCGTCGTGGGTGTCGTCGGCGCCGGCAACCGGATAGGCGTCGGTCCCGTGGGTCAGCGCGTGGATGTTGACGAGTCCGGGACCGCAGAGGACATCTTCGAGCGAGGCGCGGCCGCGGCGGGCGGTCAACTTTCGGAGCAACTCGATTTCCGCCTCGGTCCGCGCGGCGAAATCGGCGTGGCCGGGCTCGGCCGCCACCGGAATGAGTTCCCCGCCGACCCGGTGCAGGATGGTCTCTCCCAACCCGGTTCCGGGTGCGATCAGGGCGGCGTTGCCCCCCGGATCGGGACGCCCTGGCTGCAGGGTAACGAGCTCGTCCGGCGTCAGGACCGGTAGTGCGTGGCCCATCGCCACCAGGTCATTCAGCAGTCGCACGCGCAGGATCCCGAACCGCTCCGCGATGCCCGCGGCCTCGACTCGCCACGGGACGTTGGTCAGATCCGAGGCGTTGTCGCGCACCGGCCCGGCGACCCCGAGCACCGCGGCGTCGATCGTCCGGCCCGAGCCGTGGCGGTCCAGGAAGCGGGCCAGCAACCTGTCGATGCTGTCGTGCTCGCGGGTCGGCACCGCCGCGACGGCGATGGGCTCGGGTCGTCCACCACCCGTATCCGTGAAGAGGCCGCAGACCGTCTTGGTTCCGCCCACGTCGGCGGCGAGCAGCGTGAACACGCTTGACTTTATGATCGAACGGTTGCATCGTTCCACCATTCGAGCGGGTCTGCGCGTCAAGCTGGCAGCACTCGCGCTGGCAGCACGCGTGCTCGTAGCGCGTGCGCGAACCGGTCGGAGCTTACATGTCGCGGACGTTGCAGAAACCGGCGACGCCGTCGGAAGACGAGTTGCAGCGCCGCTTCCACAGCCGGCGGCAGATTCGAGAGCGCTACCCCGATTTGCGGGAGCGGTGGATTGGCCACCTTGAGAAGTGGGGGCTCATCCGGCCCGCCGTCCGCACCGACACGGACACGTACTACGCCTTCCGGGATCTGGGCGTCGTCAAGCGGGTCCATGAAGAAATAGCGGCTGGCGGCTCGTTCCGCCGCGCCGTCCGGCTGCTGCTGGCCGAGCACGACGGTCAGCTCTCGCTCGACTTCGACACCGTGCATGGTGAGGCCCAGCCGGCGAAGGTCATCGCGCTGCCGCGCCGCGACACATTGGCCGCGCGCCCGTCGGCGGCGTCCGGCAAGCATCAGTCGGAGCGGGCGGCGCTGGCGGCCCGCTTCTTTCTGGAGGGCTCTGAACTCGACGAGCAGCCGGGCGACGGGCAGGAGCGGGCGCGCCTGGCGTACCAGAAGGCGCTGCTGCTTGATCCGTCGCTGGTTCCCGCGCTGGTCAACCTGGCGAACATCCACTATGCGCGTGACGAACTGGTGGAGGCCCAGGCGCTCTACGAGAGGGCTTTGAATCTGGACTCCGACTGTTTCGAGGCGGCGTTCAATCTGGGCAATATCCATCACGATCTCGGACGCTACGACGACGCCGTCGCCTGCTATACCGATGCCCTGCGCGCGAACGACAGCTATGCCGACGCCCACTTCTACCTGGCGGTCACGCTGGAGAAGACCGGCCGTTCAGCCGACGCGAAGCCGCACTGGCGCATCTACCAGGGACTTGCCCCGGACGGGGAGTGGGTCGATCTGGCCCGCGAGTTCAGCGAATAGACGGCCAGCCGCTAGCGTGCCCCTACGTGCGCCGGCGCCAAGCTCCAGCAGTCCGTGGTGAAACTCGCGTCACACCGCTCGAATGTAGCGGGGGTTTCACCACGGGCTGCTAGTAGCTGTAGCCGTCGAAGTCGTAGGGGTCGTTCTTCTTGCGCTTCCGGCGGGTCTTGTAGAAGTCGCACTCCGGACACCACGCCGTCGGGTTGAAACCGCGCTGCCCGGCGTACGGCTTCACTTCGCTGTGCGCGCAGTACTCCGTGCCATCGGTCAGTTCCTCGTGCCATCGGCAGGCGCGGAAGCGGGTGAGCGCCGGGTCCGATTCCTCAGGCGGGGCAGGCGATTCGGCCTGCTCCCGGCGGGCCGGATCATCGAACATGATCCCAGTGTATCAGGCGCGTCGCCGGTCTCGGGGCGACGCGTGTCTGCCGTCGGCGACGGCTGCTAGCGGGCGCGGAACGTGATGATGCCGCGGTTCGGGTCGTAGGGCGAGACCCCCACCGTGACACGGTCACCGGGAACCACCTTGATTCGGAAGCGGCGCATCCTGCCGCTGAGCTGGGCCAGCACTTCGTGGCCGGAGTCGCACTGCACCCGGTACAGGCCGCCGCTATGCACGGCGACGATGGTGCCCTGTACGTCGATCAGGTCGTCTTTCGCCACGGGGTACTTGCGGGCCGGATTATACAGGAGCCCGCTTGCCGAGAGGTTGCGCCATGGGCTGCCAGGGATTGCGCCACCGGTGCGCCGGCCGCCAGGCCGGCATCGGCTATTGCGCTCTTGCCGGCCTGGAGGCCGGCGCACCGAGAGCTAGAGGTCCCTGACCGCTTGTTCGATCCGGCGGGCGATGGCGGCGTAGTCGTTCCCGTCGAAACGGAGCGGCTCGCCGAAGGCGATACGTACACGGCCGGGCCGCGCCCAACGGGCGCCGATCGGCAGGACGCGGTCGATGCCGTCAATCCGGACCGGCACTACCGGCACCTGCAGGCGGGAAGCAAGCATCCCGACGCCGGGTTGGAACGGATCGATGTGGCCCGTCACGTTGCGGCGTCCTTCCGGGAAGATGAGCACCGACGATCCGCGGCCGAGCAACGTGCCGAGGTGACGCATCGCCTCGCGAGCGCCCGCCGTCCGTTGCGGTAGCGGCGCGATGTTGAAGCAGAGCACCCCGAGGAAATACGCGAGGCTGGTTCGAAACCGCTCGCCCGGCGGGAAGCGCTCGGGGTGAAAGTGTGGCGCGAACCACTCGCGGGCGGCAGCTGTGGCAACCCGGCGCCGCGCGGCGGGCAAGGCGGCCAGGATGACCGGACCGTCCATCAGGCTCTGGTGGTTGGCGGCGTATAGGACCGGATCCTCCGTCCGGCCGAGATGATCCAGCCCCTCGACTCGCGTCCAGGCGAAGCAGCGGCCGAGCGGGAGCAGAAAGAACGACTGCGCGAGACGGCGGAACAGACGCACCGGTGCGAGCTGGCTCCAGGTGGGGAAGATGAGCGCGCCGTCGCTCCGCGAGGACGGTGGCTCCTCTGCCGGAGCAACGGGTCCGGTTCCCGTCAATCCAGCATCCGAAGCCGCCTCGGCGCCGCGCCCGCCGATCCCGGCGGCCGGATCGCTTTCCACGAGCGTGCGCAGGTCGTCGACGGTCGACAGGGCCGCGAACGCGGTCTCGTCCACCGTCGTGGCGAAGCGCCGTTCGAGGGCCAGCATCAGTTCGATCCGCTCGATGGAGCTGAGCCCGAGTTCCTCGAGCGTCGTCGCGCCGGTCACGGTCCGGCCATGCGCGAAGTGCGCGACGACCTCCTCGACCGTATGGCCCGCCGCCGGTGGTCCTGACTCCGCGTCCGTGCCGCCAGAGCGTCCGGCGTCCTTTTCCACCCAGCGCTTGAGCGCGGCGCGCTTCAGCTTCTGGGTCCCCTCGGTCCGCGGCAGCGCCGCGTTCGGCCACACCGAGAACGAACGGATACGCTGATGATCCTCGAGCAGTGCGTTCGCCTCGCGGACGACGGCATCGGCGCCGGCGTTTGGCTCGAGCACTAGCACGGCGTGGACGTGCTCGCCCCCCGGCGGTCCGCCGCCGACCACGCCGGCGTCACGGACGTTCGCCTGCGCGCGCAGCGCGCGCTCCACGTCGTCCGGAAAGACGTTCAGGCCATCGGGGGTTACGATCATTTCCTTTTTCCGGCCGCGCACGGTCAGGCGTCCCTCGTCGTCGAACGCGCCGATGTCACCGGTGTGGAACCAGCCGTCGCGGAAGGCCTCGGCTGTCGCTTCGGGCGCGTTGTAGTAGCCCGCGGTGACGTTGGCGCCGCGCACCAGGATCTCCCCGTCGCCGGCAATCTTCACGTCGACGCCGCCGATTGGCGTTCCGACCGACCCGCGCCGCGCGTGGAACGGATGATTCAGCGTGACGATCGGCGCCGTTTCGGTCAGGCCGTAACCCTGGATGACGAGAAAGCCGAGGCGTGACCAGAACGCTTCCACCTCCGGGTCGAGCGGCGCCGCGCCGACGACGAACGCCCAGAACTTGAAGCCGAACATCCGGTGGACCCGCCGATAACGCCACCAGCGCCGGCCCACGGATTCCGGCCGGTCGAGCGGCGCCGCCGTTTCCGGCATCTCGTGGATGACGTGGTCGCGCAGCACCTCCAGGATCTTCGGAACCGAGACCAGGACGGACACTCGGCGCGTGCGGACTTGCCGGACGATGTCGGCCGGATTGTAGCCGCGCATGAAGACCGTGACCCCTTCGAGCGTCGGCGGGATGAATGTCGCCATCGCCTGACCGAACATGTGGCTGAGGGGCAGCAGGTTGAGGAAGCGGAGCGGGAAGAACGGCCGGCCGTAGCGGCGGTACTTCAGGATCTCGCGTTCGACGGGGACGATATTCGCCAACACGTTCGCGTGCGTGATGCGTACGCCCTTCGGCTCGGCCGTCGCGCCCGAAGTGAAGATGATCTCGGCGAGGTCGCTGCCGCTGACGCCGCGGGGAAGCGCGACGGCCGCGTCGTCACCGCCTCCGTCGCCATCCCCACCGGGCGAGTCCGCATCGAGCAGGCCGTCAAGGTCCCAGCGTTCAGCGCCGTCGAGCGGCGGGACCGGCAGGTCGCGGCCGGCGACGACAATCCTCGCCGAGACGATCCGGGCGACCCGCTCCAGGAGGTCGGGCGATGCGCGAACGTCGATGGGCACGGCGACGGCGCGCGACAGCAGGCAGCCCCAGAAAGCGACTACCCACTCGGCCCGGTTCTCTCCCCAGAGGAGGATGTTCGCTCCCGGCGTGACACCCGCGCGTTCTAGCCTTCGGGCGAAGCGCCCCGCGGCACGCCGGATGTCGTCGTATGTCCAGGTATGCGCGCGGTAGCCGCCGTCGTAGACGAGGAATGGCCGGCCGGAGCGGATCCGGTCGTCGAAGAAGTCGAGGAGCGTCGCCCGTCGCATCCGGGCACTATGATCGCACGCGTGGCGGGCGGGACGTCAGCGGAACGAGACGCCGACGTTGAGGGTCATCTGGGTCATGCGCGGCGAACGCGGCCGGTCACCCATCTCGGCGATCGGGCTGATGGCGTAGAAGCGGGCGTCGATCGTGAAGGCCAGATGATCGCTTGTGAACCAGCGGACGCCGCCTCCGTAGTTGAGGGTGTTGGCGGTGGGCTGTTCCGGTGCCCCGGAGCCCTCCGTGTAGAGCGACAGGCGGGAGCGGCCGATGCCGCCGCTCAGGTAGCTCCAGCCGTCGCGGGTGCCGAAGTTGAAGGAGAGCTGCGGCGAAAGCGCCGAGAATTCCTTGCGGACCGGCGGGCCGTCCGGCATCGGCGAGAATTCTCCCGGCGCCTGGCTGGCCGCGGAGACGTGATAGCTGGCTCCGATGCCGAAGGTGACGATCCAGACGCGCAGGGGGTAGACGTGCGCCGCGATATCGAATCCGCGTCCGGTGCCCGGCGTGTCGGGCGGACGGAGGCCGCGCGCATCGGCGAGCTCGACGTTGCGGGGGAACGGAACCAGCGAGCCGCGCACGTCGACGACGTACCAGTCGATCGGCTCCTCCGGCGGCTGCGCCGACGCCGGAGCGGCAAACAGCAGGACGGGCAGCAGGACCAGAAAGGAACGCGCCGGCAGCATCGGCGCATCAGTATATGAGCAACCTCGTCACAGTCGATGCAATCCGGGCGGCGGCGGACCGCATCGCGGCCGTCGCGCGGCGCACGCCCATCCTCGATGTCTCGCCGGCCGCGGGCCGCCCGCTGCACCTCAAGTGCGAGAACCTCCAGCGGACCGGGGCCTTCAAGATACGCGGCGGATTCAACCTGATTTCGCAGCTCGCCGAGGCGGGCGGGATCGTGTCGGGGGTCATCACGTATTCGTCCGGCAACCACGCCCAGGCGGTCGCCTGTTCGGCGCGGATGCTCGGTCTGCCGGCGGTGGTGGTGATGCCGACGACGGCGCCCGCGGTAAAGGTGGAAGGAACGAAAGCGTTCGGCGCCGAGGTGATGTTCGAAGGAACTACTTCGGTCGAACGCCGGCGTCGCGCCGAGGTGGTGGCGCGGGAGCGGAACCTGACGATCATCCCGCCGTTCGATCACCCGGAGATCATCGCGGGCCAGGGCACGGTCGGGTTGGAAATCGTCGAAGACCTGCCCGGCGTCGCGACGGTGTACGTGCCGATCGGCGGGGGCGGCCTCGCCTCCGGGGTCGCCGCGGCGGTAAAGGCGCTCCGTCCGGATGCGCGCGTCATCGGGGTCGAGCCGGTCGGTGCGGCGGCGATGCTCCGGTCGGTCGAAGCGGGCGGGCCGGTGACGCTCGACCGGGTTGCCAGCGTGGCCGACGGCCTGATCCCGATTCGTCCGGGTGATCTTACGTATGCGCACGCCGCGGCGCTGATCGACCGCATCGTGACGGTGGAAGACGACGCGATTCTCGACGCGGTCCGCTGGCTTGCCGCCCGGGCGCACCTGGTGGTGGAGCCGAGCGGCGCCGCCACCATGGCCGCGATCCTGTCCGGCGCTGGCGCCGGCGCCGGTGGGGAAGCGGACGGGGAGGGCGGCGCGACCGTGGCCGTGCTGAGCGGGGGCAACATCGCGCCGGACGCGCTCGCGCGCCTCCTCAGTGCGGATCCCTGATCAGTTCGCGCGCCGCCGTCGTTGCCTGTGCGAGCGTCGTGATCTCGCCCTCGAGCTGCCGCTCGTAGACCTGCTTCAGGAGCCGGCCCAGCTCCGGACCGGGCGGTACGCCCAGCTCCAGCAGGTGGCGCCCCAGCAGGATGGGCGCCGGCGGGCCATGCTCCACGCCGAGGGCGCGGGCCCGCTCGAGGAACCAGTCCATCGCGGAGCAGTCGAATTCGCCGGTCCGTCCCAGACAGTCCGCCTTGGCGAGGCGTGCGAGCAGCTCCAGATCCACCTTGCGCGCGAGCCGGCGGAAGGCGCCGTCGCCGACGCCGTCTCTTGCCGTCCGCCACATGCCAGGCTTCAGGTGGTGCGCGACGAGTCCCAGCACCTGGTGGCGGACGTCGTAGCCGTCGAAGGAGTGGACGTTCAGCCGGTCCAGAAACGCAATGGCGGGCGGCACGCCTTCCGCCTCGTGGTCGCGCGAGCGGATCCGCCCGTCGATGAACGCGGTGGTGGCCGGCTTCCCGAAGTCGTGGCAGACCGCGCCCAGCATGATCGCGAGCTGTTGCGGCCTGGGCAGGTCGTCGATTCGCTGCCGCGCCTGATCGATCACCAGCAGGGTGTGGACCCAGACGTCCCCCTCCGGGTGCCATTCGGGCTCCTGCGGGCAGTCGATCAGCGCATGCAGCTCCGGGAAGAGATGTTCGACGACGCCGATCTCGCGCGCCAGGCGGAAGCCGATGGATGGCCGCCGGGCGAGGAGCAGCAGCTTCTCCATCTCGCCCCAGATCCGTTCGGCCGGTAGATCGTCTAGCGGGATCTCCCGGCAACGCGCCCTTGTCGCCTCGTCGACGCGGAACTCGAGCCGCGCCGCGAACTGCATCGCGCGCAGAACCCGCAGGCTGTCGTCGCCGAATGTCTCCGGATCGACCATTCGAAGGCAGCGCCGTTCGAGATCGTCGCGCCCATGGCAGGGGTCGAGGTATTCGTCGTCGAGCGGATCCCAGGCGATCGCGTTCACCGTGAAGTCGCGCCGACGCGCCGCCTGCTCCATCGGCAGCGTTGGATCGCCGGTGACCGTGAAACCCCGGTGCCCTCTCCCGGTCTTGGATTCCGTCCGTGGGAGCGAGACGTCGAGCCGGCCCAGCTTGTAAACGGTGAAGCTCGCGCCGACCGTATCGACGCGGCCGAAGCGACCGAGCAGCGCGCCGAGGCGATCCGCCGTGAGGCCGTACACCTCGAGGTCGAGGTTGTCCGGCTCGATGCTCTCGGCGCCGAGAAGGCGGTCGCGGACGTGGCCGCCGACGATCAGCGCGCGCCCACCCTCTGCGCGCGCCGCGCGGGCGACCTCGAGCGCGAGTTGCCACGTGTCGCGGTGCTCAGGCTGCGCGCCACCCCGTGGCGGTGCGGCATTCACTGTCCGCCTCTTGCCGGAAGATCACGCACGACGCGGAAGCCGTAGTCGGTGTACCGGAACGACGGGTCGAGCTTGCTGCGGGCCGCAACCCGGCTGATCGTTACGGCGTGGCGCCACGATCCGCCACGCGACGCACGTCGCACGCCGCCTTGCGGTCCGGACGGATTGCGCGTCGGCGACCGCGCGTACCAGTCGCGCGCATGCCAGTCGGCGCACCACTCGTGGATGTTCGCGGTAATGCCCCGCACGCCGTAGCCGTTGGGTGGACCGAGGGCCACCGGCCAGGGGCCCTCCAGCGGCCCGCGCCCCGCGTTCGGGATCCAGTCGGGAATGGCGCCGTTCTCACCCCACGGGAAGTCGCACCCTTCCCGTCCGGCGCGGGCGGCGCGTTCCCACTCCGCCTCGGTCGGCAGCCGCACAGGTGCTGGGTGCTTCCCGCTGGTGCCGGCCGACGACCGCCAGAGGCAGTACACGACCGCGTCGTTCCAGCTCACGCCCACTACCGGCAGGTCGTCGCGCGTGAAGGCGAGGGCATCCCACTCCCGCGGCCAGCCCCTACCGGTCGCTTCCAGGAAGCGCGCGTACTCCCGTCGCGTCACCGGATCGACCGCCATCTCGAACGCATCGACCCAGACCCGGTGCGGCGGCCGCTCGTCGGCCTGTCCCGCGTCGTTTCCCATGACGAACCACCCGCCCGGGATCGTGACGAACCCACCCATCCTCAAGATGATGCCACGGGGTATCGCTGATATGATCAAGCCTGCCGGCAAGAATCGCGCATGCACACATCACGGCTGGATGGGTAGCCTTCTTCACGGCGCGGCGCGTTTCGCCGCGGTTCTGCTCCTGATCGCTTCGCTTTCCGGTTGCTCCCTCCGCACGATGGCGGTCAACGCGGTGCTGCCGACGTTGGTCAATCCCGCCGTCTACCTCTCCGAGGAGGATCCTGAGCTGGTGCGGGACTCGCTCCCATTCCTTCTCAAGACGATCGAGTCGATCATGGATGCGGACCCGGAGCGACAGGACGTCCTGCTGTTCGCCAACACGGGCTTTCTTCTCTACGCCAACGCGTTCCTGCAGGCCGACGCCGCCATCGCGGAGTGGGACGACTACGCCCTCGCGGGCGAGCTCAACGAACGGGCGCGCCGGATGTATCTCCGTGCGCGCGACTACGGCCTGCGAAACATCGAAGTCGATCATCCCGGCATCACCGATCGGCTGCTCGCCAATCCGGAGGGGGCGGTCACGGTCTTCGAGGCCGCCGACGTGGAGAGCCTGTACTATCTGGGCGGCGCGTGGATTCTCGCCATCTCGCTCGGGCTCGATCAGCCGGCGCTGGTGGCCGACCTGCCGGCCGCTCGCGCCCTGCTGGACCGGGCGCTGGAGCTGGACGAGGACTACGAGCGGGGCTCGCTGCACGTGGCGTTCATCACGCTCGAGTCGGTCGGCGAGGCGATGGGGGGGTCCTACGAGCGGGCGCGCGAACACTTCGCCCGAGCGGTGGAGTTGTCGGAGGGCAAGGATGCGGGCGCTTACCTGTCGCTGGCGACCGGTGTTGCCATCGCGGAAGAGAACCGCGAGGAGTTTCAGGAATTGCTGGAGACGGCGATCGCCATAGACGTGAACGAGGCGCCCGAGAACCGGTTGCTGAACACCATCGCACAGCGGCGGGCGCGCGTGCTGCTGGACCATATCGACGACCTCTTCTTCGCGCCGCTCGACGACGAAGAGGCGCAGGAGATTCGACCATGAGAGAGAAGTTCACGCCCCGGGCGAGCCGGCTCGCCGCGGGCGGGACGACGTCGATTACGGTTTTCCGGGCGGCGGTTGTCGCCCTGCTGCTGATCGCGGCGCCGGCGTTGCTCGACGCGCAGCGCGCCAACCTGCGTCTCGGCACCATCCTTCCCGCCAACTCGCTGTGGGACCGCGCCCTGAAGCAGATGGCGTCGGAGTGGCAGCAATCGACCGACGGCCGCGTCCGGCTCCAGGTGCGGGGCACCACTGGCGACGAATCGACGATCATCCGGCGGATGCGGCTGAACAACCCGCAGGTGGCGGCGCTCACGTTGCCTGCCCTGACCGAGATCGACGAAGCCTTCAACGTGTTCGGCATCCCGTTCTTCTTCGCGGACGACGGCGAGGCCCAGCATGTGCTGGACGCGCTCACGCCGCGAATGCGTGACGCCCTCGCGGAAAACGGTCTCGTGCTGATCGGCTGGGGCCATGGCGGCTGGGTCCACGTCTTTTCCGCCGATCCGGTGACCGACATCGGCGGCCTGCGCCGGGCGAAACTGTTCACGGCGGCGGGCGACGACGGAATGGTGCAGTGGTACAAGGAGAACGGCTTCAACCCGGTGCCCCTCGCTCTGACCGACGTGCTGATGGGGCTCAACACGGGTTTGATCGACGCCTATCCGAGCCCGCCGTACGGCGCGCTCGTCTTTCAGTGGTACCGGCAGACGTCGAACATGCTCGACATACCGCTTGGGCCCGTGTATGGCGCCACCGTTATAACCCAGCGTGCGTGGGACCGGATTGACGAAGCGGATCGCGCCGCCATCCGCGGGAGCGCGGAGAAGATGGCCGACTTCCTCTTCACCGAGGTGCTGCGCCAGGACCGGGATGCCGTCGCGGAAATGCAGAAGCGCGGCTTGACCGTCCACTCGGTGAGCAGCGCGGAAGCGTCGGCCTTTCGCGCGGTATCCGAAGACCTCACCGCGAGCTGGCGCGGCACGCGCGTCCCCGCCGACGTCTACGACGAGGCGGTTCGGGCCCGCTCCGAGTATCGCAACCAGTAAATGGTCCCGCGGGCAACCTGCGTGCCCGCGGCGCCGCACGGATCGATAGATGACTGCCTCGAGCGCGACCGACGCCCGGCCCGTACCTCGCCTGCTCGGTTTTCTCCACACCGGCGAGGAACTGCTTGCCGCCTGCGCCCTGGGGGTGATGGTTCTGCTGCCCCTTGCCGAGATCGTCATCCGTCCCCTCGTTGCGGGAGGCATCCCGGGGTCGATTCCGTTCGTCGAGCATCTGACGCTCTGGGTCGGCTTCCTTGGGGCGGGGCTCGCGGCCCGGCGTAACAAGCTGATCGCGCTCGCGACGGCGACGTTCATTCCGGAGGGCCGGGCGCGACGGGTCTCGCAGGCGTTCGCGGCCACGGTGGGCGCCGGCGTGTCGGCCCTGCTCGCCTGGTCGGCGATCGACGTCGTCGCGATCGAGATGGAAGTAGGGGGCGACATCGCCCTCGGCATTCCGTCGTGGGTGTTTCAACTGGTGCTGCCGTTCGCGTTCGGGCTTATTGCCGTCCGTCTGGCGTGGGGAGCGGGTAGCTGGGCCGGGCGCATCGCGGCGGCGTTGGGCATTGTGGCCGGCATCTGGCTCAGCACGACGGGCGCGGCCTGTGCGAACGTGGACGAGGCGTCGTGCGTCGTCGCGGGCGGGGCGGGATGGCCCTGGGTGGTCCTGGTGGTGGTCGCGGCGCTCGCCGGCGCCCCGATCTTCACCGTGCTCGCCGGTGCGGCGGTCTTTCTCTACATGGTCGATGCGTTCGACCCGGCGGCGGTGCCGCTCTACGCCTACGACCTGGCAACCGAGCCGCACCTGCCGTCGATCCCGCTCTTCACGCTGACCGGGTTCATCCTCGCCCAGGGGCAGTCGTCCG
This sequence comes from Acidobacteriota bacterium, assembly GCA_009838525.1. Classification (NCBI taxonomy): domain Bacteria; kingdom Pseudomonadati; phylum Acidobacteriota; species Acidobacteriota bacterium. Next base: position 44,844 of record VXRJ01000011.1, on the reverse strand, counting down.
AACGGCTGCTGCGGGTTTTCCGCGCCCTCGTCGGCTGGATGCCCGGCGGCACGGCGGTGGTCTGCGCGGTGGTCTGCGCGTTCTTCACGATCTTCACGGGCGGCTCCGGCGTGACCATCCTGGCCCTCGGGGGCCTGCTGCTGCCGGCGCTGCTGAACGATGGTTATCGGGACCGCTTCTCGGTCGGTCTGCTCACCGCGTCCGGATCGCTCGGGTTGCTGCTGCCGCCGGCGATGCCCCTCATCCTGTACGCCATCGTCGCGCAGACGGCGCCGGAGAACCTCTTCATCGGCGGCATCCTTCCCGGCCTGCTGCTGATCGGGCTGGTAGCCGCTTGGGGCATGCGCGAAGGGATGCTGACCGGCGCCGGGCGGCACCGGTTCGCGGCGGGCGAGGCGGTTTCCGCGCTCTGGGAGGCGAAGTGGGAGCTCCTGCTGCCGTTCGTCGTGCTCGGCGCGCTGCTGAGCGGCCGCGCGACGCTGGTCGAAACGTCCGCCCTGACGGCGCTCTACGCGGCGGTCGTGACCGGCTTGATCCACCGCGACTTCCGGCTCGGCCCCGGCCTCGGCGCGGCGTTCCGGGAGTGCGTCGTCCTGATCGGCGGCGTCCTGATCATCCTGGCCGTCGCCAAGGGCTTCACCGCCTACATGGTGGACGTCGATATTCCTTTCCGCCTGCTGGAATGGACGCAGGCGCGGATCGAGTCGCCGCTGCTGTTCCTGCTCGCCCTCAACGTCTTCCTGCTGCTTGTCGGCTGCGTGATGGACATCTTCTCGGCGATCGTCGTCGTGGTGCCCCTCATCTCGGAGATCGGCGCGGCGTACGGGATCGATCCCGTCCATCTCGGCATCATCTTCATCGCCAACCTGGAGCTGGGGTACCTGACGCCGCCGGTTGGGCTGAACCTCTTCCTGGCCTCGTACCGGTTCGACCGGCCGCTGCTTTCCGTCTACCGCGCGTCAGTGCCGCTGCTGATCATCCTCGGCATTGGCGTGCTCGTAATCACTTATGTACCATGGCTCACGCTGGGCCTGCTGGAACTGGTAGGCCGTCAGTAGCGCTTGCTCCGGGGGCCTGGGCTCGCGCGGAAACGCGTTCAACAGAGGGAGCGAAGCCATGCCTTCGAGATTCGAGAATCGCGGCCTCCTTGTCGCGACGTTCGCCCTGGTCCTGCTGATGACCGGCGCGTGCGGCGCACCCGCCGGGGAGCCTGCCGGCGAGGCGCCTGCCGGCGAAACGCCGGGCGACGGGACGCCGGCCCCGGAGGAGATGAGCGGCGCCGATGCTGCTGCCCCCGGCGACACCGAAGTCCACCTCGCGAACCTCCGCCAGCTCACGTTCGGCGGCGAGAACGCCGAGGCCTACTTCTCGTTCGACGGATCCCAGATCATCTTCCAGTCGACCCGCGAGGGCGTCCCGTGCGATCAGATCTTCCGGATGAACCTGGACGGATCCAACCAGCAGATGGTGAGCACGGGGGAGGGGCGCACCACCTGCGGCTATTTCTATCCGGACGGTGAATCGATCGTCTACGCGTCGACCCACCTCGGCGGAGCCGAGTGTCCGCCCCCGCCCAGCTTCGCGATGGGTTACGTCTGGGCGATCTATGACAGCTACGACATCTTCCGCGCGAACCCGGACGGCAGCGGCCTGGAGCGGCTGACCGACACGCCTGGCTACGACGCCGAGCCGACGGTCGGACCCGATGGCACGATTGTCTTTACGAGCGTGCGCGACGGCGACATGGAGATCTACTCGATGAACCCGGACGGCTCCGGCGTGCGCCGCCTGACCCACCGCCAAGGGCCGGACGGCGGTGCGTTCTTCTCGCCCGACGGTTCGAAGATCATCTTCCGCGGCCGCGAGATCCCGGACGGCGAGGGGTACGATGATTACAAGCGGCTGCTGGACGAAGGCCTCTGGCGGCCGACGGCGGTCGAGGTGTTCGTCATGGACGCCGACGGCGCCAACGTCCGGCAGGTGACCGACTTCGGCGGGGCCAGCTTCGCCCCGTTTTGGCATCCCGACGGCGAGCGGATCATCTTCTCGTCGAACATGCACAACCCGGACGGCCGCAACTTCGACCTGTTCATGGTCAACCTCGATGGCACCGGCCTGAAGCAGATCACGTTCACCGACGTGTTCGACGGCTTCCCGATGTTCTCTCCCGACGGCTCGAAGCTCATCTTCGCGTCCAACCGCGACGCCGCCGAGGAAGGCGACACCAATGTCTTCATCGCGGACTGGGTGGAGTAGTTCCGCGACGATCTCGACGCCGGCGCGGGGTTTCGCCACGGGCTGCTAGCGGGAGCACGACTGGTAGCCCCGGCACGGAAGTGAAGCTGCGGTCGGCGGTCCAGAGTTCGCTCGCGCCGCCTTCGAAGGCCATCAGGGCGATCTGCAGGTCGAAAACGCGCGGCCCGACGACAGACAGCTCGGTCGCAAGCCTGGCCACGCGCTCCGCAAACCGCCCCCCCGGCATCCAGACTTCGGCGCCCGCCGCTCGCAGATTGGCGATGAAATCTGTGGCCTGCTCGGGTGTGGAGGGTCCGCCGGCGGACGCCGGATGAGTCACTACGCTCCAGAACTCGAGGATGACGGACAGGCTGAATCCCCACCCGGTCGACCATTGGCTGGCGCGGGTGATGGCGCTACGGGCCGCATGGTGCTGCGGTGTGGCGGCACGGTGCGCGTAGACGAGGAGGTTCGTGTCGAGGGCAATCATCGGTCGCGCCGAATCCAGTCGTGCATCGCGGCACGGTCCTGCAGATCGACTCCCGGGGGAAGCCCGCCGTCGACCGTCACCCAGTCGATCCGAGAATGCTGTTTTCCCTGTGGATGCGGCCGCTCATCAAGCACCCGGCGGAGCCCCTGCTCGATCAACTCCCGCAGGGTCGAACGCGCCTCTACAGCTCGGATCTTCGCGGCTACCAGCAGGTCGTCCGGCAACTCAACGGTAGTCTTCATATGGTTATACATATTGCCATATTTACGGGCATCCTGCACAGGACGTATTTCCACGAAGATTGACTGCCACCAATGTGCTACAAACCGCTACGTTATGCTACGATATTCCCATGCGTACGATTTCGCAGCGTCAGCTTAGGAACGACTCGGCGGCCATCCTGCGAGACGTCCAGGGGGGTGAGCGGATCGTCGTGACCCGGAATGGCACACCCGTCGCTGAACTGGGGCCGATTCTCCGGCGCCAATTCGTCCCGCGGTCCGCGATTGCCGCCGCCGCACGCACGGCCCCGAGGATCGATTTCGCGCGGTTCCGCGCCGACCTCGACACGGTGGCGGACTCCTACGTGGATGTCTCGGATGGTTAGCGAGTCGTCCGCGGCGGCAGCTCCCGGTCTCGCCCGTGGCCTGCTGGATACGTCCGTCGTGATCGATCTGGACCTCATCGACGATGGCCGGTTGCCCGACGAGACGGCGATTTCCACCATCACGCTTGCAGAACTGGCCGCCGGTCCTCACGCGACGAGCGACGTCGAGGAGCGGAGCCGACGGCAGGATCGTCTGACTTGGGCCGCTTCGCAATGGGATTCCCTACCCTTCGACGCAGCGGCGGCGCGGTCGTACGGCCGGGTATACGCCTCGGTGAGGGGACGCGGGCGCGCCACGCGCCGGCGTCTGGCGGACCTGCTCATTGCCGCCATCGCCCTGGCGAACGACTTGCCGCTCTATACGCGCAACCCGGCGGACTTCGAGGGTCTTGAGCGTCTGATCGCCATCCACGGCGTATGACACCTGCGCCGGGACGCCTGTGGAATAGTATTAATAGAAGTGGTCACTAGAGTTAATATGCCATTAGAAATTAGACATTCTTAATAAGATAAATAACCTGAAGTATTAACAATGGCCCTGGGCGAATCTCTGGACACGCCATTCTGGCGCTGGCGCACGGACGTCTGGGGCATTCTCTGCCTCGCGGCGATGTGGGGCACGGCGTACTGGATCTGGCCGGATCTCCCCGAACAGGTGCCGATCCACTGGAACGCGGAGGGAGAGATCACCTCGTACGGCTCCCGGTCGTCGATCTGGCTACTGCCGGCCATCGCTTCGGTGCAATGGGTCGTGTTCAAGCTCGTCTGGAGGCGCCACGGCGCCATCGCCGACCTCGCCGCGCTGGGAGTCGCGGCGGTGCTCGGCCTGACGTTTCTCGGCGTCGTCGGAACGTACCTGGGCTATTGGAGTGTTCCATTGCCCGGCAATGAGCGAGGAAGTTGGGCTCTCGGCGCCGGGGTGCTATGCCTGATCATCGGGGCAGCCTGCTGGCCGCTGCAGCGGATGGAGCCGAATCCCCTGATCGGTCTGCGAACTCCCTGGACGCTGAAGAGCGATCGGTCCTGGGTCCGTTCCCATCGCTTCACCGGGCAGTCGTCCCTTGCGGTTGCCGCCGCGCTGATCGTTCCCGGACTGTTGGGCGTGCCCCTCCCGTGGCCGGGCGTCCTCGGACTGTTCCTCGCCTGGGTGGCGCTACTGTGTTGGTACTCCTACGTTCAGTGGCGCGACGATCCGGAGCGCGAGTAGCCGGCGGCAGCCCCTGGATCTGGCCAGGAGCCCGTATGCGGGCTGCTAGGGCCGGTGGGCGCCGAGCTGCTCGTGCAGGAGGCTGCGGACGACGAAGAGCACGTTGGCGGGACGTTCCGCCAGGCGCCGCATGAAGTAGGGGAACCAGTCGGCGCCGAAGGGCAGGTAGATGCGGATACCGTAGCCCCTGGCGCCGAGCGCCGCCTGCAGGTCGCGGCGGACGCCGTAGAGCATCTGGAACTCGTAGCGCTCGGCCGATATGCCGCGCGCCGCCGCCGCGGTGTTCACCGCCCTGATCATTCGCGGATCGTGCGTCCCGAAGGCGGGCTCGGCGCCGTCTTCGAGCATCGTCTCGGCGAGGCGGATGAATGCCCGGTCGACGTCCCGCTTCTCGGGGAACGCGATGTCCGGCTCTTCCCGGTAGGCGCCTTTCACGAGCCGGACCGGTACCCCCGCTTCGTTGAGGCGGGCAAGATCGTCCGGCGTCCGGCGCAGCATCGACTGCAGGACGGTGCCGACATCCGGGTGCCGGGCGTGCGCCGCCACGGTGATTCGGAGCGTCTCCTCCAATAGCGCCGAGTGCTCCATGTCGACCCGGACGAAACAGCCGGAAGCACCTGCTCTATCGAGAATCTGCTCCAGGTTCGCTTCGCACAGGCCAGGGTCTAGCTCGAGGCCGAGCTGGGTCAGCTTGATCGAGAGGTTGCACTCCATCCCCGCGGCGCGCACCTCATCGATCACCCGTTCGTACGCCATCGTCGCCTCCGCCGCCGCGTCCGTCGTCCGGACATGTTCACCCAGGTAGTTGAACGTGTGGGTCATGCCGCGCTGCTCGAGGGCGCGGGCCGATTCAATGGCTTCCGGGATATCGCGTCCACCGATGAAGCGCCCGGCCGGGGAGCCGGGGCCGCGCATGCCGTAGCGTGTCGCGGCGGCCTTCAGCAGGCGGCTGTCGGCGGCCGTCAGGAAGAGCCAGCGGGAGAGCCGGTCAACGAGCAAGGGTCAACAGCGCCGCCTGCACCGAGCCTCAGTGAGTCAGGACGGATTCCCGGCGCGGGGCGAAGAGGTGCTCTATGGTGCGCGCGTAATAGCGAAGCACCATTCGCTGCCGCACGCGGTAGCGATCCCCGTCGACCACGATGATCCCGCGCGTTGCGAGTGGCTCGGTCGCGAAGTCCAGCGCTTCGCGGCCGGTCATGACGTCCAGGTTGGCGCCGGCGGATCGCAGGACATCGATCAACTGGTCGATCCGATCCTCCAGCTCGGCGCGCTCCATCGGCGGCCGCAGGGCGGTGGCGATCAGCGCCGACGGGAACACCTTGTAGCAACGGCCGACCGCCTCACGGATCCGCCTCTGCAGCCGCACCATGTCGCGCCGGTCATCCGGGTCGCATCCGTCGAACGTAATCGGATCACCGAAGGTAACGATGCTGCGCGAGCGGTATCCGACCGCGTAGCGGATCATCTCGGCCACCTCCTGGCTGAACGGCCGCTGCGTGCGCTTCACCTGCTGGCGCGACAGGATGAAGTCCTCCAGGACGAGGTCGTAGCCGATCGCGGTGGGGACGACCACCGTGTCGCTCCGCTTCGCTGACGCCACCGCATGGAGCAGTCCCGTCTTGAACGGCTTCAGGGCGCCGCTGTAGCTGCGGCCGCCCTCGAGATAGAGGAACAGGTCGGTCCGGCGCAACGACTCGGCGACGTAGGCCTTCAGGGTGACCAGATACGCGGGATCCTTCGTCTCCCGGCGGATAGGAATGGCGCCGGTCACATGCTTGTGGATGAGGCCCAGCGCACCGCCGAACAGGTTGATGCCGGCCGCGATGACGGGCGGGCGGATGCCGTTGTCGTCCAGAACGAGGGGCTGGACCAGATAGTCGATGTGGCTCTTGTGGTTCGACGCGTAGATGACGCGGCCCTGGCGCGTCGCGGTCCGGACGACATCGACCCGCTCCCCGATCCGTTCGATCTTGCGGAGGATCGGGTAGACCGGATGCTGCAGTGCGCGATACATCCGGTAGCGTTGCGTGGTGCGGAGTTCGTCGAGGTAGCCCTGAATCGCGGCCTGTGCTTCGTCGGGCGAGCGTCCACCGCCTCCCTGCAGGTAGCGGAGCACTTCGTCGCGGTTCAGGACTGCTTCTGCGATGTCGTCCGGCTGCGACACGCCGCGCAGGGTAGCAGTCGAGCGTTGCATCCGCTGAACGCCCGAGTTACGGATCGACCGTGATGGTGGCGGGTCGTGACAGCCGTACCGTGACCAGTGAGCCCGCAACCAGAGTCGCCGGCTCGCTGTCGCCGGCCGCCGCGGCGGCCGTCCCGGCCGATGCGCCCGCCGCCCCGCCGATCGCCGCCCCGCGCCCGCCACCGAAGATGGCGCCCAGAATCGCGCCGGCAACGGCGCCGCCGCCGACCTTTGCGGCGTTCTGCTTTCCTTGCGATTCGCCTTCGCGGTAGACCGTCTCGGTCATGATCGGCGTCTCCACGCCGTCGCCGAAGACGATAGTGTGGAAGCGCACGCCGAGACGTGCGGTCCCACGGAACTGTCCCGCCTGCTCGACCAGAACGACCGAGCCCATGACGATGGTACCGGCCGGAATCACGACGCGATCCTGCTCGATGACGTCGCGGGTGACCCGCGCCTGTACGTCGTCCTCCATTTCGGCGCTGTCACTCGAGACGTGCGTGTCGATCTGGAGGCCAATCACCGAGTCGGCCTCGAGCACCGTTTCCTCCGACACGTCCCATCCGGGAAATGTCGGCGCGCCGGAAGGGTCGAAGCCGGCTGCCGCCCCGGCGGCGGAGCCGGCAGCCGTCTCCGCCGTGCGCGCTACGGGCCAGCCGTCCGCGTCGACCGCCACCGGTTCCGGATCGATGGCGGCCGTCTCGGGGGCGTCGGACCCCTTCGAAGCAGTCGTCTCGACGGGGCGCTCGACACGGCGCCAACCGTCGATCCTGGGGAGATCGTCCACGGAATCGCGAGCCTCGGCCGGCGTCGCCACATCCGGCGTCGCCTCATCCGAGGGAGCGCTGACCTCGACATCGGTTGCCGGCTCGGATTCCGGAGCGCGCGTGCCGTTCTCGCCGGTCGGGGCAACTTCGGGCTCCGGGGCCGGGCTGAGCTCGGGTGCCGGTTCAGGCTCGGGCTCGGGCTCCGGTTCCGGTTCGGGCGCCGGCGCCGGGGGGGCCGATGGGGCAGGCGGCGGTGCGGCCCGGCGTTCCGCGACACGCGGCGCGAGTGGTGCGTCCGCCGCGGCAGCCCCCGGCCCCGGTTCGGGCGGGGCCGGTTCCACCGGGGGCGGTTCAACCACCTGCTCGGTGGCGTCGACCGGCATCACGACGCCGGTGGTGGTCGCCATCGCCACTTGCGCGTCCGGCGCGGCGTCGGCGCCCGACCCCGCGTTGTCCCGGACGGCGAGGTAGGCGCCAAAACCCGCCGCACCGGCAACCACGGCGGCGGCGGCAACGAAAGCCGCAGGTCTTATGTCCATCCTGGCACTCCTCGCCCCGCCAGCAGGGCGGCAAGCGCAAGGCCCTTTCGTGCCCTGGATCTGATTATGTCCCGATCCCGTTCGATTTGAAAGGCGTCCGATACACGCCTGTAACCTGCGGCACGACCACGTGATGTAGAATGCGCGCGCCCGCGTCGGTTGGGGGGCCGCCTGGGCGCTGCAAGAGAGCTAGCGCGCCCTTGCGGGCGCGTTGGAAGTTCCGCTGGCGCGAAACTTCTACGGCGCAGACTCCTGGAAGCTTCAAGTCGCCGTGCCCGCTACCTCGCCGGCCCCTGATCGTCAGCCCGCTGTCGCTCCCCGGCTGCTGAGCGCGATCGGCCTCCTGTTCGTCTTCCTGGTCGGCGTCAACGGCCTCGGTGAAGGCTTCGAGCTGTTGGGCCAGGACAGAATCGAGAGCTTCTTCGCCGCCACGTCCAACCCCTTCGTCGGCCTGATAGTCGGTCTTCTCGCCACCACGCTGGTCCAGAGCTCGTCGGTCACCACCGCGATGGTGGTCGGCCTCGTGGCCGCTCCCGAGAATCCACTGCCCCTGGGCAACGCCATCCCGATGGTGATGGGAGCGAACATCGGGACGACGGTCACCGCGACGCTGGTGTCGCTGGCCCACATCGGCCGGAAGGACGAGTTCGGGCGCGCCTTTCCGGTCGCCATCTGCCACGACATCTTCAACGTCCTGACGGTGATCATCCTGCTGCCGCTCGAGCTGATGACCGGCTACCTCCGAACCACCGCCGTCGCCATGGCGAACCTGCTCGGCGACCGGATCGGGGGCGTGGAGTACGAGAGCCCGCTCAGCACGGCGATCGATCTGGGCTTTGCGCCGCTCGCCTGGATCGCGGCGCTCATGCCGGTTCAGGGGGCGCAGGCGGTGGTGCTGATCGGGCTGAGTGCGGGCTGCATCTTCGGCGCGCTCTTCCTGCTGGTCAAAGTGCTGCGGTCGGCCGTTCACTCGCGGGTGGAGCGGATGGTCAACGGCGCCCTGCAGGCGAGCGCCGTCGTGGCCATGTTCGCGGGCGCCCTAGTGACCGTCATGGTCCAGTCGAGCTCCATCACCACCTCGCTGCTCGTGCCGCTCGGCGGGGCGGGCCTGATTGCCCTCGAGCAGGCGTTTCCCGTCACGATCGGCGCCAACGTGGGGACGACGGTAACGGGGCTGATCGCCGCGCTCGCCGTTTCCGGACCGAATGCGGAGGTGGGGCTGCAGATCGCGCTGGTGCATCTGCTGTTCAACCTGAGCGGGATGCTCCTGATCTATCCGATCCGCGCAATCCGGCGGGTGCCGCTTGACGCGTCGCGCGGCGTTACCAGGCTCGCGCTCCGGTCGCGCAAGCTGACCGTTCTCGCCGTGTTCGTGGTGGCGTACGGCATCCCGGGGCTCCTTATTTTCATCACCCGGCTCTTTGAATGACGCCCTCCCCTGTGTAGACTGATCGGTCGGATTCCCGGCCTGAAGCCGCAGTAGAACGCCACCTTGAACCAACGGTCCGACGTCGTCGTCATCGGGGCCGGCATCGTCGGCTGTGCCATTGCCTACGAACTGGCCCGGCGCGGTGTCCGCGTGCGGGTCATCGACCGCCGGCGGGTCGGTCAGGGTGCGACCCAGGCCTCGGCCGGCGTGCTCGCTCCGTTCATCGAAGCGCACGACCGGGGAGTGCTGCTCGACCTCGCCGCGCGCAGCCTCGATCTCTACGATCAGTTCGTGGCGCGGGTCGTCGAAGACTCCGGCGCCGCGGTGCAGTACGTCCGGAGCGGTACCCTCGAGGTGGCGTCGAACTCCGCGGGCTCGGCTCGGCTCGACTCCATACACGCCACCTGTCAACAGCGCGGGATTCCGTCCGAGAGACTCGACGGCCAGGCCGTCCGCGAGGCGGAGCCGCATCTTGCCCCGTCGGTGTCGGCAGGCCTGTTGGTCCAGTCCCACGGCTTCGTCGGCGCCTCGGACCTGACCGCCGCGTTGCGCCGCGCCGCTACCGCGCATGGCGTCGTCTTCCGTACCTCCGCGGAGGCGACGCACGTCAGGGCGAACGGTAACCGCGTGCGGATCGAAACCTCGGGCAACGCGATGAACTGCGAGACCGCAATCGTCGCCGCTGGCAGTTGGTCCGGCCGGGTCGAGGTGGACGGCGCGACGCAGCTCCCGATCCGGCCCGTGCGGGGGCAGCTTCTCCATGTGGGATGGCCGACGCCGCCGCTCCGCCGCGTCGTCTGGGCGCCCGACTGCTACCTGGTTCCCTGGAGCGATGGCTCGGTGCTGGTCGGCGCGACGATCGAGGAAGTGGGGTTCGACGAGCGGGCGACCGTCGCGGGGGTCCGTTCCCTCATCGACGCCACCGCGCGGGTTGCACCCCAGGTGGAGCAGGCCTCGTTCCTGGGCGCGCGTGTCGGGTTGCGTCCGGCAACGCCGGACGCGCTGCCGGTCATCGGCCGTTCCGTTTCCGTGCCCGGCCTCGTCTACGCCTGCGGCCATTTCCGGAACGGAATACTGCTGGCTCCGCTCACCGCCTCGCTCGTGGGCGATCTCCTGGTGGATCGGAAGCACGACCCCGCGCTCGACGTTACCGCGCCGTCCCGCTTCGGCGACTGCTGAACCGGACTCGCCCGCGTGCTGTACCCTTAGGAGTTGGTGGCGAAGTCGCGCGCCGCACCGATCGGGCGCGGCGTGAGTTTCCACCACGGCCTGGAGTTCGAAGAGAAAGAGGAAGGAGTCGTTACGCGATGATAAACGCCCGTACCAATGCGCCGGCCCCGCTCAACGAGCCGGTTCGCGCCTACGCTCCCGGCTCGCCAGAGCGCGAGGAGTTGAAAGCGCAGCTTCAGGTGTGCGCCGGCGACCAGATCGAGATCCCGCTCGTCATCGGCGGCCAGCAGGTCCGCACCGGTGACATCGCCCAGGCCGTGATGCCGCACAACCATCAACATGTGCTGGCGAGGTTCCACCGGGGGAACGCGGATACGGTAGCCCAGGCGGTGGCGGCGGCCGAGGCGGCGCGTCCCGGGTGGGCCGCGTTGCCGTGGGAAGCGCGCGCCGCGGTCTTCCTGCGGGCCGCCGAGCTGCTCGCCGGCAAGTACCGCTCGATCGTGAACGCCGCCACGATGCTCAACCAGAGCAAGACGATCTTGCAGGCGGAAATCGATGCCGCGTGCGAGTTGATCGATTTCTGGCGCTACAACGTCTCCTACATGCCGCAGATCTTCGGCGAGCAGCCGGGGAACGGGCCGGCGATGTGGGACTACGTCGAATATCGACCGCTTGAAGGTTTCGTCCTGGCGGTTACGCCATTCAACTTCACGTCCATTGCCGGCAACCTGCCGACGGCCCCGGCGATGATGGGCAACACGGTCATCTGGAAGCCCGCCTCGACCGCGGTCCTGTCCGCATGGCACCTGATGGAGTTGCTCCGCGAGGCGGGGCTGCCCGACGGGGTAATCAACTTCGTGCCGGGGAGCGGTGGCGCGATCGGCGATCCGGCGATGAATCACCCGTCGCTCGGCGGCGTTCACTTCACCGGCAGCACGGAGGTGTTCCAGGGGATGTGGCGCGCGGTTGGAGCAAATATCGCCGGCTACCGGAGCTATCCCCGGATCGTCGGCGAGACGGGCGGCAAGGACTTCATCTTCGCGCACCCGTCGGCGGACCCGGCGGCCCTCGCGACCGGTCTCATCCGGGGCGCCTACGAGTACAGCGGGCAGAAGTGCAGCGCGGCCAGCCGGGCCTACATCCCGAAGTCCATCTGGGACCGTCACGCGGATGACTGGTGCCACGAGATCGACGGGATCCGGTACGGCGACGTCGCCGATCTCACCAACTTCATGGGTTCGGTGATCGACGCCGCGTCGTACAGGACGCAGAAGACGGCGATCGACGAGGCTCGCGCCGCGGCCGACGCGGACGTCGTCTGCGGCGGCACGTGCGACGATTCGACCGGCTATTTCGTCGCCCCGACGGTGATCCGGGCACACGATCCCCGGTACCGGACGATGGAGGTGGAACTGTTCGGTCCCGTCCTGACGGTCTACGTCTACGACGACGACAAGTACGCGGAGACGCTCGAGCTGTGCGACCGGACCTCGCCCTACGCGCTGACCGGAGCCATCTTCGCGACCGACCGCCACGCGATTGATCGGGCGCAGCGAACGCTCGTGAACGCTGCGGGCAACTTCTACATCAACGACAAGCCGACAGGCGCGGTGGTGGGGCAGCAGCCCTTTGGCGGCGCGCGCGCCTCAGGGACCAACGACAAGGCGGGCAGCGCCCTCAACCTGATCCGGTGGGTGAGCACACGGACGACGAAGGAGAACTTCGTGCCGCCGACCAACTACCGCTATCCGCACATGGAGGCTGACTAATGGCATTCTGTGACCACTGCGCGGGTCAACGCTTCGATCGGGCGCAGGTGCTGCGCACCCTGCGCGCGACTCGCAGGCGCCTCCGGGCGGAGAGGACCGAGTGTACCGGCCTGGAGGCGATGGATCTGGCGATCCAGGCCGTCCGCTCCCTGGAGACCATCCACCTCGAGTTATTGGAGGATATGGGCGACGACACGGTCATCCACTGACCGGGCTGCCAAGGAGCTTGCTCCGTAGAAGTCTGGCGCCAGCGAAACTTCCAACGCGCCCGCAAAGGCGCGCCGACGGCTACTTCGGTTGCGGCACGACCCGCATGTACGGCAGCGGCCGCTGCCATCCGTCAGGGTATGCGGCCTTCGCGTCGTCGTCGCTCACCGCCGGCAGGATGATGACATCGTTCCCCTGCTTCCAGTTGGCGGGGGTCGCCACTTTCTTCTGGGCCGTAAGCTGGCACGAATCGACCAGGCGAAGGATCTCGTCGAAGTTCCGCCCGGTGCTCATCGGGTAGGTGAGCGTTGCCTTGATCCGCTTGTCGGGACCGATCACGAAGACGGACCGGGCCGTGGCGTTGTCGGCCGGTGTCCGTCCGACCGACGTGTCGCCCGCATCGGCCGGCAGCATGTCGTACTGCTTGACGACGGCAAGCGTCGGGTCGCCCACCAGCGGATAGTTGATCGCGTTGCCGCTCAACGACTCGATGTCCTGCGACCACTTCGCGTGATCGCTCACCCCGTCGACGCTGATGCCGAGCACCTTGCAGTTCCGCCGGGCGAATTCGTCGACCAGCCCCGCCATGGTTCCCAGCTCCGTCGTGCAGACCGGCGTGAAGTCCTTCGGGTGGGAGAACAGGACCGCCCAGCCATCGCCGATCCACTCGTGGAAGCTGATCGGTCCCTGTGTCGTATCCGCTGTGAAATCGGGTGCGATGTCGTTGATTCTGAGTGACATGCTGGTTCCCTCCGTTGCGACGCCCAAAGTCTATACCGTCACCTCAGGTGATATTCTATGCACGGTTCCGGTGGCACTGGGCCGCGTTCAGGCCCGCCTTCCCGGGGACGAGTGGAGCAGCAGATGGATCGGGTACAGATTGCGATACCGGTGCGGGGGTTCGGGGAAACCTCGCGGCGCGACGCATGGTGGCTGCAGCCCGCGGCCGTCTTCGTGGGACTTGCCGCGTTCCTCGTCTACTCCACGTGGGCCGCGTTACAGGGCGCGTACTACACCTACGAAGGCTACCTCTCGCCGATGTACTCGCCCGAGATCTTCGGCGATTCGCCGCATAGCCTGTTCGGGCCGCGGCCCGGCTGGTGGCCGATGTGGCTGCCTTTCTCGCCAGCTCTCCTCATCCTCTGGGCGCCGGCCGGCTTCCGGCTCACCTGCTACTACTATCGTGGCGCGTACTACAAGGCGTTCTGGGCCGACCCGCCTTCGTGCGCGGTCGGTGAGCCGCGCAACGCGTTCCGGGGCGAGAACTCGTTCCCGCTGATCCTGCAGAACGTCCACCGCTATTTCCTTTACCTGGCTCTCGCCTTTCTCGTCTTCCTGAGCTACGACGTCTGGAACGCGCTCTGGTTCGACGACGGCGCGGGCGGCACGACGTTCGGCCTAGGAGTCGGCACCCTCGTGCTGGCTCTCAACGTGATCCTTCTTGGCAGCTATACGTTCGGCTGCCACTCGCTGCGCCACCTCGTCGGCGGGCGGCACGACTGCATCTCGGCCAGTCCGGTGCAGAAGATGACGTACGACTGCGTCGGTTGCTTCAACCGCCGCCACATGCTTTTTGCCTGGATGAGCCTCGTCTGGGTCGGCTTCTCCGACATCTACGTGCGACTCTGCTCGATGGGGATCTGGACCGACCTGCGTTTGATCTGATTCTGCGACCCGCCCGATGGATTACCAGACATTCGAACATGACGTCCTCGTAATCGGCGCCGGCGGCGCTGGCCTCCGCGCGGCGATCGAAGCGTCCGCCGCCGGCGTGTCGGTTGGTCTGGTCTGCAAGTCGCTCCTCGGCAAGGCGCACACCGTGATGGCCGAAGGGGGGATGGCGGCGGCGCTGGCGAACGTGGACGACCGCGACTCGTGGGAGACCCACTTCGCCGACACGATGCGGGGCGGGCAGTATCTGAACAACTGGCGGATGGCGGAGATCCACGCCCGGGAGGCGCCCGACCGGGTGCGCGAGCTCGAAGCGTGGGGCGCGGTCTTCGACCGGACCACGGACGGGCGGATCCTGCAGCGGAACTTCGGAGGCCATCGTTACCCTCGCCTCGCGCACGTCGGCGACCGGACCGGGCTGGAGATGATCCGGACCCTGCAGGACCACGGCGTCCACCAGGGGATCGACGTGCACATGGAGTGCACGGTCGTCGAGCTGCTGAAGGATGGCGACCGCGTCGCCGCCGCGTTCGCCTACGACCGCGAGCGGGGCCGCTTCCTGCTCTTCAGGGCGAAGGCGATCGTGCTGGCGTCGGGCGGCATCGGGCGGGCGTTCAAGGTGACGTCCAACAGTTGGGAGTACACCGGCGACGGGCAGGCGCTTGCCTACCGTGCCGGCGCCGAGCTGATGGACATGGAGTTCGTCCAGTTCCATCCGACCGGGATGGTCTGGCCGCCGTCGGTCAAGGGCATTCTGGTGACCGAAGGCGTTCGCGGCGAAGGGGGCGTGCTGCGTAACAGCGAGGGTCGCCGCTTCATGTTCGACGACATCCCCGATCTCTACAAGCACCAGACGGCCCACGATGAGGAGGAAGGCTGGCGCTACACGCAGGGCGACAAGGAGGCGCGCCGGCCGCCCGAGCTGCTGACGCGCGACCATGTGGCGCGCTGCATCGTCCGCGAGATCAAGGAAGGACGCGGCAGCCCGCACGGCGGCGTCTTTCTCGACATCGCCTGGATCAAGGAAAAGCTGCCGAACGGCGCCGAGCACATCCGCAAGAAGCTGCCGAGCATGTACCACCAGTTCAAGCAGCTTGCCGGCATCGACATCACCGAAACGCCGATGGAAGTGGGGCCGACGACGCACTACGTCATGGGCGGCGTGCGCGTCGACGCCGATTCGCAGATGTCTGCGGTGCCGGGACTGTTCGCCGCCGGCGAAGTGGCGGCGGGCCTGAACGGCGCCAACCGGTTGGGGGGCAACTCGCTCTCCGACCTGCTGGTCTTCGGGAAGCGCGCCGGCGAATACGCTGCGGCCCTTGCGAAGGAGCAAGGGCAGGGGCGAGTGGACGACGCGGAGGCGGAGCGGGCGGCGCAGATGGCGCTGGAGCCGCTGGAGCGGCAGGGGAGCGGCGAGGCGCCGTACCAACTGCAGTACGAGTTGCAGGATCTGATGCAAAGCCAGGTGGGAATCGTCAGGAACGACGCCGAGCTCCGCGCCGCGCTCGACAGCCTGCTGCGGTTGCAGGAGCGCGTGAAGCGCGTCGAGGCGCCGGGGAACCGGGAGTACAACGCCGGCTGGCACACCGCGCTCGACCTCCGCAACCTGATGGTGGTTTCGGAAGCCGTGACCCGCTCCGCCATCGAACGGCAGGAGAGCCGGGGCGCTCATTTCCGCGAGGACTACCTCGAGAAGGACGAGGCCTGGGGCAAGACCTCCCTGGTCATCCGGCGGGGCGAGGACGGCGCCATGGACGTGCGGCGCGAGTCGCTTCCGCCGCTCCCCGACAACCTGCAGCGGATCATTGACGAGAACCAGAAGAGCTGACGGGGGCGAGATGGCAAGCGCAACGTTCAGGATCTGGCGAGGTGGCCCGGACGGCGGTGCGTACGAGGACTACACCACCGAAGTGTCCGAGGGAATGGTGGTGCTCGATGCGGTCCACCAGGTGCAGGCGGAGTCCGCCAACGATCTGGCGGTCCGGTGGAACTGCAAGGCAGGCAAGTGCGGGAGTTGCTCAGCCGAGGTGAACGGCAATCCGAAGCTGATGTGCATGACGCGCCTCAGCAGCCTCAATCTGGACGAGCCGGTGACGATCGAGCCGATGAAGGCGTTCCCGGCGGTCCGCGATCTGGTTACCGACGTTTCGTGGAACTACGACGTCAAGAAACGGATCAAGCCGTTCCGGCCGCGCCCGCCCGACGCCGACGACGGCACCTGGCGGATGGCGCAGTCCGACGCCGAGCGCGTGCAGGAGTTCCGGAAGTGCATCGAGTGCTTCCTCTGCCAGGACGTCTGCCACGTCCTGCGCGACCACCGGCTGCACCATGAGTTCATCGGCCCGAGGTTCTTCGTCCACACCGCGGCGCTCGAGATGAATCCGCTTGACACCGAGGATCGGGCCGACGATCTGGCGAACGCCTTCGGCGTCGGCTACTGCAACATCACCAAGTGCTGCACGAAGGTCTGCCCGGAGGAGATCACGATCACCGACAACGCGATCATCCCCCTGAAGGAGCGCGTCGTCGATCGGCTCTACGATCCGCTGACTCGCCTGCTCCGTATCTTCCGCTCCTAGGAGTTTCCGCCGCAGAAGCTCCGCGTCCGCGGAACTTCCAACGCGCCGGACACGGCGCGCGTGCCCTTCCCGCGGGTCGGGCATGAGCGGCCGTACCGCGTCGGGAAAGTCTTGCTGCCGGATCTCCTCGCCCGCCCGGGGTCGGTACATTTCATGGCCGAAGGCGAGCAGCAGCACCGCTGTCACTTCGACCGCAACGAACGTCACCGCGGCGGCGCGCCAGGGAAGGTCGCGCCGCCGGAACGAGTCACTCAGCCAGGCCGCGACCGGCAGGCAGGCTGCGTGGAACGCGATCACGACGTGCCAGCCCTGGAGCACCACGGGCGAGAGTGCCGCCGCCCCGCACAGGGCCGCCAGGCACCACAGGGCGTAGGCGCGGAACCAGTCGGCCGCCACCGCCCGCCGCGGGTTGTCCGAGGGGTCGAAAGACGGATCGCGCGCGAACCAGCGCCACCCCGCATACAGCACGAGCGGAAGGGTCACGAGGCCCGCCGCCCAGACCAGCGTTACGAGCCCCGATCCGAGCGTCGTCCCGAGCGTTGCGCCCGCCTCCCCGGCCGGTGCGTCGAACCAGACCACTTCCCGCAGCCGCCGTCCGATGTCCAGGGAAGCGAGGCGCAGGAAGCGGCCGGCTCCCCGCAGGCCATTGAGTACACCCAATAGCAGCCGCGGGTACTCCACGGTCGGGGTCGGCGCGAGCGGCGGCAGCGTGCCGGCAACAAACGCCTGCAGGGTCGGAACCAGGGTCAGGCAGCCCGCGCCGACACCGAGAGCAGCGCCGCGCCAGTCGATCCGGACCAGTTTCCTGGCGACCAGCATGGCGGTCAGGACCACGAGGACGAGGAATGACGCGTGCAGTTGCGCCGTGGCGGCGAGCAACAGGCCGAGGAGCATGCTCCAGCCGACGTGCGGGCGCTCGCGCAGCCGGTACGCGCAGAACAGGTGCAGCGCGGCCGGCAGGAAGACGTACGCCGGCTCCCACAGGAAACCGGCGTGATAGAGGCGCCACGGCGAGAGCCAGTAGATTGCGAGGTACGCCGCCGCGAACCGCGCGCCGAGGGCGCGGCCAACACAGACGGCCAGCAGCACGGCGGCTGCGACGTGCGTCAGGCCGGAGAGGAGCGCGGGCGCCCGGTAGTCCGGCCAGACCTCGAGCGGCCCGGCGATCAGGAGTGGAAGCAGGGCCCCCGGGATCCGTCCGTTGCCGCTCATGGTCTTGGCGAACGCGGGCCATTCACCCGTCTCGAGAAGGTCGAGCGCGGGCAGCAGCAGCGCGTACTGGTCGCCATAGACCCACTGGCGCGACCAGAGCAGGGCCTGAAGCAGCGCACCGGTGATGGCGACCACGCCGAGGGCGACCCGCGGGCTCACATCACTGCGTCCGGGTGGGACCCACGGCCACCGGCGACCAGGCGGGTTGTCCTTGCACCAACGTTACGCCGGCGCACGTGGCGACGTTCACCCCAAGCGCAATGATGCCGGCGTGGATGTTCCATGGCTCGGGCCGGCCGGTCAGCAGCAGGCCGGCGTAGGTAGCGCAGCCGGCCAGCAGGCCGGCAAGGGCGGCGGACGTGGTCAGGCGCCGCCAGCCGACTCCCAGAATGAAGAGCGGGGCGACCTGCGCCAGGATCTCCATCTTGATTTCGGTAAGCCCCCAGAGCGTGATGCGGGGCGCAAGGGCAATGGTGACCAGCACGGCAACCACTGCCCAGGAGAGCCGCTTGCCGATCCGTGTGAGCTGCGCCTCCGGCGCTCCGCGCAGCAGCGTCGTCCCGAGGATGTCCTTCGCCAGAATGGACGACAGGCTCAGCAGCACCGAGTCCGCGGTCGACATGACGGCCGCGACGACGGCGGTGATGACGACGACGCAGAGTATGTACAGGAGCAGCGACTTTCCCGCCCAGGCGTTCAGGAGCGTCGGCATTACCTGATCCGCGTCACCGACGTTCCCGAGTTCGGCGATCGCCAGGATCCCCACCATGAACATGACGCCGGTGGTCACCAGGGGCAGGAAGACCATGACGCTGAACGCCCGCTTCAGCGTGGCGGCGTCGCGAGCCGCGTAGATCCGTTGAATCGCGTGCGGATAGACCGCGCCGGACAACCCGATCAGCAGGATCGTCGAGAACCAGTAACGCGAGAGCTCCCATCCGGGGACCGCTGCCTTCTCGGGGGCCGCCGCGGCCACCGCTTCCGTCAGCCCCGCGAGATGCCCCGGGGTCGGCACGACCGCGATCAACAGGCCGACCAGGCCGACCAGCAGCATGATGCCCTGCACGCAGTCGGTCCACGCGACGGCGCGCATGCCGCCGACCGTCTCGTAGATGATCACGACGAGGGTCAGCAGAACGACGCCGGCCCAATACGGGACCGCGCCGCCGGAGAGTCCCTCGGTGACGTGGCCCATCGCGATGAGCTGCGCGAGCAGGTAGTTGGAGATGGCGAGGATTAGCAGCACATTCGCGAGCAACGTGAGCGCCGGCGAATTGAACCGGTGCGCGATCCAGTCCCCCGGGGTCACGAAGTGATGGCGTCGCGCGATCACCTGCAGGCGTGGCGCGAACAGCAGGTAGGCGACGATGATCGCCATCATGAAGCCGACGCTCATCACCCAGGCGTAGCCCATCCGGACCGCCTCGCCGGGATAGCCGAGCAGCGTGTTGCCGCTGTACTGCGTCGCGTACAGGGTCAGCAGCAGGACGAAGCCGCCAAGATTGCGTCCGGCGAGATAGAAATCGCCCAGCCGCGACTGCTTCCCGTGCCGGCGCGTAATCCAGCCGACGGCAATCAGCACGGCCAGATAGAGGGCGACGGCGATGCCCGCGCCGACCGCGAGGCTCATCGATCCGGCTCCTTAGCCGTGGAGCGGTCCGGTGCGATTGCCGCATCGGCGGGAACATCAGAGTCCGGTTCGGGCCAGCAGTTGCGTACCACCCACACCGTGAAGAGCGCGACGCCGAGGTAGGCGGCGAGCGAGATCACCACCCAGTGGGGCAGGCCGAACCACAGGCGCAAGGGTTCGTCCGCCGGCAGATACCAAGGGATCGATCCCGCGAAGAGGCAGAGATAGACCGCCCAGATCCAAGGGCGCGAACGGGGTTTGACCCGAACGGGCGTGGCCGGCATGTTCGCGGGGCGGAACGGGGGACGCCGCGCTGCCGTCCCCCGCGCCCGTGCGCCTATGATAGTGCATGGCCCGGAGGAACGACCGATGATGGGGACGACACGCAGCGCGCGCGCCGCGCGCGCCGGGCGCTCCCGGCGGCGCCTGACTACCGTGTTGGCAGGAGCGATGGCCGCCGCCGGAGTTGTGGCGGCTGCTGGCATGGCGGCGGCGGGGCAGGCGGAGGTGTCTCTCTCCGGCGTCGTGGACCTCCACGCCCATGCCGGTCCCGACTCCCGTCCCCGCTCGGTCAATGACCTTGAGGCGGCGCGCCTCGCGCAGGCGGCCGGCATGCGCGCCATCCTGCTGAAGAACCACTTCACGATGACGGCGGACCGAGCCGCGATCGCGATGGCGGAAGTCGACGGCATCGAGATCTTCGGCGGCGTGGTGCTGAACCGTGCGGTCGGCGGGATCAACCCTGAGGCGGTCCGGCAGATGGCGACGTTCTCCGGCGGCCGCGGGAAGGTGGTCTGGCTGCCGACGTTCGACGCGGAGTTCTACGTCACCGACGCGGGCGGCGGGACGCCGTTCGTGTCCATTCTGGAGAACGGCGACCCGGTGCCGGCCGTGCTCGACGTGTTCGACCTGATCGCCGAACATGACCTGACGCTGGCCATGGGGCACTCGTCGCCCGAGGAGGTGCTCCGCCTGATCCCGGAAGCGCAGGACCGCGGCGTGGAGCGGATCCTGATGACGCACGTCTTCGGGCAGGATGCCACGATGGATCAGATGCGCGAGATGGCGGACGCCGGCGCGATCATGGAGATCGACTGGCTCGCCGTCTACTCGGGCGATCTCTCGGTGGCGGACTACGTCGCCGCGATCAACGAACTGGGTGCGTCGGCGTTCGTGATGTCATCGGACCTCGGCCAGGCGGGCAACCCGCCGCACCCCGACGGCCTGCGCGCCTATATCAGCGCCATGCGCGAGGCCGGCGTCTCGAGCGAGGCAATCGACTTGATGATCCGGCGCAATCCGGCGCGTCTGCTCGGCCTCGACCCGTGGTGACCAGCAGCGGGCAATCCGCCGGTGGCGTGAGGTTCACTGCGCATCGATGACCGCAATCGTCCGCCTGATCCGGCCCCGCGACTGGCTGAAGAACGTCTTCGTTCTGATGCCGCTGCCGTTCGCGCTCGGGGCGAGCGGGACGTTCGAACCGTTGGTGGTCGTGGTCGGGCTGGCGGCAATGAGTCTGGTCAGCTCGGCTGCCTACGTGTTCAACGACCTGTGGGACGCCGGCCGCGACCGCCTGCATCCCGACAAGCAGCGTCGTCCGATCGCCGCCGGCGCGGTCTCGCCGGTTGCCGCCGGCCTCCTGGGTCTCGCCCTGGCCGCCGCTGGCGGGGGACTCGCCATCGCCGGCGCGCCGGCCGGAGCCGGCGTCGTACTCCTGGGCTACGCCGGCCTGCAGCTCGTCTACACCCTGTACGGCAAGCACCTGCCGCTCGTCGACGTCACTCTCCTCTCATCAGGCTTCGTTCTGCGCGTGCTCCTTGGCTGCGCGCTGGTCGGTGTGACGCCATCGAGCTGGCTGCTTCTCTGCTCGTCGTCGCTCGCGCTATTCCTGGCCCTCGCCAAGCGGCGGGGCGATCTGTTGCGCGGCGTCGACGACACCCACCGGCCGAGTCTTGCCGGCTACAGCCGGGTGTTCCTGGAACAGGGACTGACGATCGCGGCCGGGCTGACCATCATGGGTTACGCGCTCTATTGCATGGACGCGCCGGTGCTGGCGCCGGGGCGTGAGTTCCTGACTCTGCCGTTCGTCGTCTTCGGCGTGCTCGAGTACCTGCGGATCGTGCACGTGCACGGAGCGGGCGCGGCCCCGGTGGACGTCCTGCTGTCGTCCCGGTCGCTGCTTGCCTGCGGAGCCGGCTGGGTCGTGGCGGCGCTCTACAGCGTCGGAGCGGTGACCGTGCCGTGAGCGGTGACCAGCCGTGAGGGGTCCGGAATCCACCGTGTGCGGCTGGGGGCGCGTCGGCGTCGCCGGCCGCGAGGTCTGGTCGGATGACCTGGTGCGGCTCAGCGAGCGAGCCATCCTCTTCCGAGGCCTTGGCCGGTCGTACGGCGATGCGTCGCTGCCCCCGCCCTCGGCGCCGGAAGTCGCGTGCACGGTACTGGGCGACCGCCTCATCGACTTCGACGAGACCACGGGCCGGCTCCGGGCGGAAGCCGGCGTGAGTCTGGCGTCGCTCGTCGAGTTGTTCCTGCCGCGCGGCTGGTTCGTGCCGGTCACCCCTGGCACGCGCTACGTCACGCTGGGAGGCATGGTTGCGGCGGACGTCCACGGAAAGAACCATCACGTGGACGGTTGCGTCGGAGCATTCGTCGACGCGCTCCGCCTGCGGACCGCCGGCGGCCGGATCGTCGACTGCTCACGTGGGGAAGAGGCGGAACTGTTCCACGCCACCGTCGGCGGGATGGGCCTGACGGGGCACATCCTCGAGTTGACGCTGCGCCTCACGCGCGTCCCTTCTCCGTGGATCGAGCGCGAGAGCGTTCGGGCATCCGGCATCCAGGCGCTGCTGGAGACGCTGGAAAACTCGAGCGCGGACTGGCCCTTCACCGTCGCGTGGGCCGATCTGCTGGCGCGCGGCGCGCAGCTTGGACGGGGAATCGTCTACCGGGGCCGCTGGGCCGGGGCCGACCGGGCGCCGCAAGGGACTCCGGCGGCGCCGTCCGCGATCGACGTTCCGTTCGAGGCGCCGGAGTGGCTGCTCAACCGGGCGTCGATCGGTCTGTTCAACGCGTTGCGCTACCGCCGGCATGGCAGTGGGCTACGCCGGGCCGTCGAGTCGCCTTACAGCTTCTTCTATCCCCTCGACCGGATCGGCAACTGGAACCGCCTCTACGGCGCCCGCGGCCTGACCCAGTACCAGTGCGTGATTCCCGACTCGCGGGGTGTCGAGGGCGTCCATCAGGTGCTCGATTGCATTGCCCGGCGCCGCGCACCGGTCTTTCTCTGCGTAATCAAGAACTGCGGAGACGAGGGAAGTGGACTGCTGTCGTTCCCGCTGCGCGGAATGTCCCTCGCGCTCGACCTGCCGGTCGGCGACGGCATTCAGGATCTGGTCGACGCGCTGAACGAGCTCGTGGTCGATCTGGGAGGGCGAATCTACCTTGCCAAGGACGCGTTCACGCGGCCGGAGCACTTCCGTGCGATGGAACCGCGGCTTGACCGCTGGCTGACCGTGCGGCGGCGTTGGGATCCGGAAGTCCGCCTCCGGAGCGCACAGTCGGTCCGGCTGCTGGGAGACCCGGCATGAACGTCGTTCTGCTCGGCGCGACGCGCGGAATGGGTCGCGCCGTAGCCAGGCGGCTCGCGGAACGGGGCGACGCGGTCTGCCTGTTGGGACGTGACCGCGCGGTCCTCGAGGCGTCCGCTCGCGATCTGCAGGTCCGGGCCGGGCTGCCCGAGCCGTTGCCGGTGGCGTACTGCGATCTGGAGCGGCCCGACAGCTTCGCTTCCGCGCTCGATGCCGCCGCGGGGGCGCTCGGCCGGATCGACGCGGTGGTGGTGACCGCCGGCCACTTCTCGACCGAGGACGATCTCGCCGCGTCGGAACCGGACGCGGCGCGCCTGCTCGCAACGGTCAATTTCGCGAACACCGTGGGCTTCTGCGAAGCGGCCCGCCGGCGCCTGCTGGCGGACGGCGGCGGCTCGCTGTGCGTCTTCTCGTCGGTTGCCGGCGACCGGGGCCGCACGCCGGTCGTCACCTACGGCGCTACGAAGGCGGGGCTGACCGCGTACCTCGAAGGCCTCGACCACCGCTACGCACGCGACGGACTGCGCGTCATCTGCGTCAAGCCAGGCTTCGTCCGGACCGGGATGACCGCCGGCCTGAAGCCGCCGCCTTTCGCGGGCAATCCCGATCCGGTCGCACGCCGCGTGGTTCGCGCAATCGACCGCGGCGTGCCGGTCGTCTACGCTCCCGCCGTCTGGCGCTGGATAATGCTGGTGGTCCGCTGGCTGCCGCGCGCCATCATGCGTCGGGTCCGCTTCTGAGCCTTCTGACTGGCGGATCGTCGCGGTCCCAGGCATCGAGCTCCCGCTCGATGGCCTCTTCCATTTCCCATTCGCGGCGGCGCTCGGCCCGGCGCAGCCGGTGGCGCCAGATCGCGGCCAGGGCCAGCGTGGTGATGGCGGTCCAGAGGGTGAAGGGACTGGCCACGAACGTGATCCACTCTTCCCAGCCGCCGGCGCTGCGCCAGAAGATCCGCGCCGCTTGCCGAGCCGTCGTACCGGTCGCATCGAGGAAGGCGCTGTCGAACGTCGCGCCCGCGGCGACGCTCGACAGGATCCGCGGCACGACCGAGGCGCCGTGGCGCCGGATGACGTCGCGGACGATCGCGTGCGAAATGATGTAGGCGCGCGCCACGCTTGCCGCATCACCCGCGAACAGCCCCTCGATCTCGGTGACGGTCAACTGGCCGGTGAAGAACGTGGCGCGCAGGAAGCGCGTTCGGTTGCCAACCCCCCACGTCCGTTCCGCTACGCTGGCGAGCCCCTCGTCGAACCATCGCGGCAGGCGTCCGCCGCCCGCCGCGCGCGCGGTCAGGATATGCGCCGCCTCGTGATGGAGAACCATCTCCAGCGAGTCGTGAGGGTACGAACCGATACGCGCCGGAAAAAGGACGATCAGGTCGTTCCCCGGATCGGCGAACGCCGCGACCCACGCGGGCAGGTCGCGCGCCAGGCGCGACTCCTCCGGGACTACCGCCACGCGAATCGGGTCCCCGGGAACGGAGAGTCCGACCAGGCGCATCACGGCGCCGAGCCGCTCCGTCTCGAGACGCCGCACCTGATCGCCTACGGCGCGGAGGCTTTCGGGTGCTTCGACGATGAGCTCAGGCAGCCGCGCCTGAGCATCAGCGATCCGGCCGGTGGCGACGGCGGCAACGATCGGGACGAGGGCGAGCGCGGCGGCGTGCCGCCCGCGCGGCATGGGCTTCATGGCTGTACATAGTCCGCCGTCACCTGCGTCGAGATTCCGCCGCGCACCGAGAAGTCGCCCACCACCGTCATCCGGCGCGGCCGGCACGCCGCGACCAGGTCGTCAAGGATGCGGTTGGTAACCGCCTCGTAGAAGATCCCCTGGTTCCGGAATGCCACCATATACAACTTCAGCGCTTTCAGCTCTATACAGCGGTCTTCGGGGACGTAGGTGATCCGGATCTCGCCGAAGTCGGGCAAGCCGGTCTTGGGACAGACTGATGTGAACTCGGGACAGCGAATGGCGATCTCGTAATCGCGTTCCGGCGATGGGTTGGGGAACGTCTCAATGGCCGGGTGCTCGGCGGCTCCGGCCGAGACGGCCAGTTCCGGTCCGCGTGCCCCCTGCCCCATGGGCCGATTCTAGCAGTCCGCAAGCGGGGCTCCCGCGATGCCGCAAGGGCGCGGATGCGGTATACCGATTCGTTTGACACCGAACACGGCGCACGCTAGCATGGCGCGTTGTTTTCGGCGCGGTGCCGTTGCGTGCGCGGCCGTGCCGAGCCTCTACCAGCGCGCGTACCCGGGAGGGGGACACCGATGGCCGACGGCCGCATGAGCAAGACCAAGCTACACGCGCACTTTGCGGAGAAATTGGGTATCACCCGGAAGGACGCGGGCGCGTTCTTCGATGAGTTGGCCGGCCTGGCGGAGGCTGAGCTGACGCGGTGCGGCGAATTTGTGTTGCCAGGGGTCTGCAAGTTGGTTCTCCAGAACCGGCCCGAGCGCACCGGCCGGAATCCGGCGACCGGCGAATCGATCACGATCGCGGCCAAGACGGTGGTTAAGGCCCGGATCGCAAAGCCGCTCAAGGACGTGGTGCTCTAGATCGCCCGCGTCCGAGTCCCCACGGCCTTCCCGAGCAGCGTTGAAGACCAATCAGGTGGCGTCGTGAACCGCTAACGGTTCGATCCCGCTTCGCCGCCTACGCGGTGACGATGGCTACGAACGTCCTGATGCCTCAGCTCGGCGAGTCGATTGCCGAGGGGACTATCGTTCGTTGGAACAAGGCGGTCGGCGAGTCTGTCGATCGCGACGAACCACTTTTCGAAGTCTCGACCGACAAGGTCGACGCCGAGGTTCCGTCACCCGTTGGCGGCGTGGTGGCGGAGCTCCGCGTGCAGGCGGGCGAGACGGTGGCCGTCGATAGTGTCGTCGCGGTCATCGCGGCGCCGGGCGCCGGGGTGACTGCGGGCGTCGCGCCCACTCCCTCGCCCAAAGAAGCTGCGGAGGCTGCCTCCGAGGCGCCGGCGGGAGTCGCCGCCGACGAGGAGTCGTCATCGGCGTCGCCCCCCGGCGCGACGCTGCCGGCGCACCCTGCGACGGGCGGCAGCGATGTGCGGCTTTCCCCGGTGGTTCGCCGCCTGGCGCGTGAGCACGGCGTCGATCCGGCAGATGTGCCCGGCACCGGCGGAGGTGGACGCGTCACGCGCGAGGACATCCTGGGGCATGTGGCCGCCCGCGGCACGGAGGGCGCGGGTGCGGGCGCGAAAGGCGAGCGGGTGGAGCCGCTGTCGGTCATGCGGCAGCAGATCGCAAGCCACATGATCGCCAGCCGCCGGACGTCCGCGCACGTCCACACGATCTTCGACGTCGACTTCACGCATGTCGCGGGGTTGCTGGGCGCCCACGCCGAGGCCTACGCGGCGCGCGGTATCCGGTTGACCTATCTGTCGTTTGTCGCCAAGGCGGTGGTCGATGCGCTGGGGGCCGTCCCGATTGTGAACGCGACGCTCTCGGAGGATGGCGTTTCGGTGCGTTACCGTTCGGAGATCGGGCTCGGGATTGCGGTCGCCCTCGATGGCGGGGAGGGCCTGATCGTGCCGGTGATCCGCGACGCCGGCGCGAAGAGCCTGGGCAAGCTGAGTCAGGCGATCGTCGATCTGGCGACGCGTGCCCGGGAAAAGAAGCTCTCGCCCGACGAGGTGCAGGGCGGCACGTTCACGATCACCAACCCGGGTGTCTTCGGATCGATCGCCGGCATGCCAATCATCAATCAGCCCCAGGCGGCCATCCTCTGCATTGGCGCCGTCGAGCGACGGCCCGTCGTGCTCGATGACGACACGATAACGCCGCGCCATCGTTGCTATCTGACGCTTGGTTTCGACCACCGGCTGATCGACGGCGCGATCGCCGACCGGTTCATGTCGGTGGTGAAGAACGCCATAGAGCAGTTCGACGACGCGCAACTGTAACCGTCGAGCCATGACACGACTGTCCACGGCCCGGCCGCTGGCGGTCCGCCGGCTCGGCGTCGTCCCGTTCGCCGACGCGGTGCGGTTGCAGGAGCAGCTCGTAGTCGATCGCCAGCATGACCGGATCCCGGATCAACTGCTGTTGCTGGAGCACCCGCCCGTCGTCACGCTCGGTGTCGGCGCGCGCCGCGACAACCTGCTCGTTCCGCCGGACGAGCTCGCGCGGCGGGGTATCGAGCTGCACGAGACGCGCCGAGGCGGCGACATTACCTTTCACGGTCCGGGGCAGTTGATCGGGTATCCCATCCTCCTGCTGAAGCCGGACCGGTGCGACGTCCATCGCTATGTCCGCGATCTGGAAGAGGCGATCATCCGCGCCGTGGAGCGCTTTGGCGTCCAGGCGGGCCGCATCGGCGGACTGACCGGCGTCTGGGTAGGGAACGACAAGCTGGCGGCCATTGGCGTTCGTCTCTCGCGGTGGGTGACGTCGCACGGCTTCGCCCTGAATGTCACCACCCGCCTGCAGGACTTCGAACTGATCCGCGCCTGCGGCCTGGCCGGCCATGGCGTAACGTCGCTCGCGCAGCTCACCGGCGGCGAGCCGGAACTCGACCAGGTTTCCGACGCCGTCGCCGAGTCGTTCGGGGAGGTCTTCGATCGCGCAACGGGCGGCGCCGTCAGCGAGGCGGGGATCAGTCGGCCCGCGCCGCCTGCAGCTCTTCGCGTTCCCGCGGGCTGAGTGGCGGCTCGACCAGCCGGGCGACGCCCGACGCCGCCAACTCCACCGGCATGGCGAGCGCCCGGGCCGGTCCGCGCCGTTCCGTAGCCGGCATGGCGAAGCAGGCGGGGCGGCGCCCGCTGCCGGCAAGCGCCGCACCGACGACGTGCGCCGCCGCCGCGGCGAGCGCGTACGGGCCGGGCGGCCAAAGTGCGGCAACCCGCGTCCGGAGACGGGCGAGGACCGCCGGCGGGAGCGCTCCGTCAAGCGACACCCCGCCGGCCGTCGCCTGGCTCCAGGGCACGACGGCCCGGTCCGGCGGTGCCCCAAGCACGGTAAGGGACACTTCCGACGCGGGGCAGCCCGCCTCGAGCGCGACGATGGCCCGGATGGCGGCGCGCAACGCTTCGGGCGCGGATCCGATCACCCGTCGCCGGTCGATGCCGAGAGTGGCTACGCCCTGTTCAACCAGTTCGCGATGTCCGGCGCCGGCGCAGACGATCAGCGCCCGCCGATTCATCTCTGCCACCTGCTGGAGGGCGTCGAGTCCCTTCTCGCCGCTCCATTCCGCGTCGCCGGCAACTGGTCCCGCGAGCAGGACGACGTCGGCCTCGGCGAGGTCGGCGGGCAGCGCGCCGCCGCCGATTCGCGTGTCGGACCGTTCGATCGGTCCCGCCTGCCGGATGTCGAGCGCTTTTCCCTCCGCCACGTCCCCGCTGTTGTCGAGGAGGCGGATCTTGCCGGCGAGACCGCGCAGTGAAAGCGTCCGGGCGAGCGTGCCGCCCAGCGTGCCGGCGCCATGAATGGCGATGACGGGCATGGTTCGCGGTATTCTAGTGTCCACACAGGACATGGCCGGGGAACAGGCGGCAGTTGCGGCGCCGCAGTTGGACGGGCGGGCGGCGGTAGTGACTGGCGGTTCCCGAGGAATCGGCCGAGCAGTGGCCGGGGCTCTGCTGACGGCGGGCGCCGATGTCGTCATTTCCGGTCGGTCGCCTGGTGCGCTGCGTGAGGCGGCGGATGAACTGGCGGCGGGCGCGGCGTCGAACGGTTACGGACGACTCGAAGCCATCGAGGCGGACGTTCGCCGGCCGGACGATGCCGCGCGGCTCGTCCGGGCCGCCGTCGATCGTTTCGGCGGACTCGACATCCTGATCAACAACGCCGGAGTCGGGAATTTCGCACCGGTCGCAGAGCAGTCCATCGACGACTGGCTGCAGATTATCGAGACGAACCTCCACGGCGTCTTCTATTGCTGCCGGGCCGCCATCCCGGAGCTGCGCGATCGAGGCGGCGGCTGGATCATCAACATCAGCAGCCTTGCCGGGTGCAATCCCTTCCCGAACGGCGCCGCCTACTGCGCCTCGAAGGCGGGCCTTGACGCATTCACCCATTCGTTGATGCAGGAGTTGCGTCACGACAGCATCCGTGTGACTGAAGTGGCGCCCGGTTCGGTCGGCACCGAGTTCGCCGGGTCCGATCACCGGCATGCGGCGGCGCCCTGGAAACTGACCGCCGAGGATGTCGCGCAGGTGGTGATGGACCTGCTTGCGCACGACGCGCGCAGCCTGCCGAGCCGCGTCGAGCTTCGTCCGTCGCGGCCGCCGCGCAAGTGACGGCACCGGAAGCGTGATCATGCCGGAGTCGGGACCGACGATGTGGATCCTGCGGGAGGAGGGTGACGAACCACGGATGCTCCGTCTCCCGCCGGGAGCCATCCGGACGGTGGGAAGAGGGCGCAGGTCCGACTTCGTCATGTCCGACCCAATGATGTCGCGTGTCCACTGCCGCCTGGTGGCGTCCGAGGCGGAGTTGGTGGTCGAGGATCTCGACAGCACGAACGGCACGTTCGTCAACGGCGGGCGGGTCGAGACAATCGCGCTGCAGGAGGGAGATCGACTGCGGATCGGTCGATCCGAATTCACCGTCGTCCGGGACGCGTGACGCCGGCAGAACCGCTTCCGGGCTAGCGCGCCCGCAGGGGCGCGCTAGTTGTCCAGCGGCAGCGCCCGGGCAATCCAGTCGACGATCGCCTCCACAACGGAGGAAGAGATCTGTGCGTCGGCAAGGGTGGCGTACTCTTCGACGCTGCCCGTCTCGGCGGGCGTCAGCAGGTGGTTGACGCCCTCGAGCTGGACGCGGTCCACGGTCGCGCCGCGGCGGGTCCGGCTTTCCGCGATGTTCTCGAGCCGATCCGCGTGGCGGGACGGCATCTCCTGATCCAGGGTGCCCTGAAGGATCAGCACCGGCTGACGGATGCGGCGCAGGCTGTCTTCCGGATCGAACGCCAGGAAGCTCCGGAACCAGGGCGTATCCGCCGGCTCACGCAGCGGCTGGGGGATGCCCTCCCAACTGTCTCCGTCCAGCACCGCGCGGTGGATGCGGGTCTGGAGGTCGATTCTCTCCTGCCTTTCCGCGTCGGAGAGGCTCAGTTGGTCGAGCGCCATCTGCTGCTGTTCCAGCACCAGTTCCTCGCCGCTGACGGCGGGAGCCGCAATCAGCACGAGTCCAGCCACGCGACCCTCGCGGCGTGTCGCCAGCAGGGCGATCCAGCCACCCTCGCCATGGCCTACGACGGCTATGCGGTCACGATTGACGTCGTCACGCTCCTGGAGGTGGCGGACTACCGCACGCACGTCGTCGGCGTAGTCCTCCAGCATGGCCGACTCCGCGCGTCCCCCGCTTTGCCCCGTTCCGCGACGGTCGTAGCGCGCGACGACGAGGCCGCGGTCGGCCAGTGCCCCGGCCATTTCACGGAGTATCGAGACGCCATGGCGCGTTCCGTCGCGATCGGACGACGCCGGACCGGGAACCAGTACGACCGCCGCACGGCCATCGGCTTCAGGCGGCGGCGCATCTGCCGGCGGCGCCGTCACCGTCGTGGCAAGGCTGAAGCCGTCCGTCTGCACGCGGACCGGTTCGTCTCCGGGGTGCGGCTCGCCGGTTACCCGGGACGATGCCGCCGACAGGTCCTGGCGGATCACGTCGAGCGACGCGGACGGGATGCTCAGACGAAGCAGGCGCCGCGCCTCGTCCACCCAGACCTCGGCCCCGAGCGGCCGTTCGGCGTCGGCGAAAGTCAGACTATACGTGGTCGCGACCAGCGTCCGTTCGGCGGTGTCGATCCGTTGCGTGCCGACCCGGTTGACGCGCAGCGTGATGACGCCGCCCGGTGCAACGAAGACCGGCAGGTCCGTGCCCGGCTCGATTCCGTTCAGCCTCACCGCCAGCGCCTCGTAGGGCGCGTAGATGTAGTTCGGCAGGACGATCGAAGCGGGATCGATCGTCGTCTCGAACGGTTCGACCGAGTCCCGCTGCGTCAGGGTGCCGGTAGCGGTGCCGCCGGCGATGGTGGTCTCGAGCCCGAACGGGATGCCGGTGCGAACCCCGTCAATCGCCAGGCTCAGCGGCCGCCAGTCGTCGTCGTAAGCCAGCTCGAACCTGCGGATGTCGCTCGGAAGCGGCCCCGTTACCTGTCCGCTCGCGCGGATGATCCAGCCATCGTCGGCCCGGCTCAATTGCACGCGCTCGAAGCCGACCGGCGTCGCGTTGACGAAGATGTTGAACGTCGCTTCGCCCGTAGCTGGATCGGCCCTCGCCGGCGCCTGCGCCTGCGCCGCTGGCGCCTGCCCCGCCGGGAGGACGATGGACGACCACGCGGCGACCGCGGCAAGAACGATGGCCCATCGAACGGCGGGAGCGGCTCGCCGGGTCACCGTCGCAGCATATCATCTGCCCATGCAGCCGAACGGATACGCCGCGCTCCGCACCGCCGCCGCCTTGCGCACGCCAGCCGATCGCGGATGGATAGCCGTCAACGGCTCGGATCGCGGCCGGTTTCTGCAGGGTCTTCTGACCAACGACGTCGCCGTGCTGGAGCCGGGAGGAGGCTGCTATGCCGCTTACCTGACGCCGCAGGGACGCATGCTTGCCGATATGCATCTGCTGGCGGAAGCGGATCGGATCGTCGTCGATCTCCACCACAGCGTGAAGGACCGCCTGCTAGAACGTTGGGACGATCTGATCTTCACCGAGGATGTCGAATTGTCCGACCTGACGCCCGACACGGTTGCCGTCGATCTTTGCGGTCCCGGCGCATCCTCCATGCTGTCGCGCATGGCCGATGCGCCCACCGGCGCGGGCGCCGTGACGCTTTATCGGCATCGCGCCGGCAGGATCGCGTCGCACGCCGTGACGGTGGCGCGGATCGACGAGCTCGGCATCGAGGGCTACCGCCTGCGGATGGCGCGAGACGCGGGGGACGCGCTGCGCCACGCGCTCGCGGAGGCCGGCGCCGTCGAAGCCGATGCCGCGGCGTGGGAAGCGGTTCGCGTAGAGTCGGGCCGTCCCGCGTTCCCCGTTGACATGGACGACGGAACGATTCCGCTGGAAGCGGGCATCACGGACCGGGCCATCGACTTCGACAAGGGTTGCTACGTCGGCCAGGAGGTGATCATTCGCGTCCTTCACCGGGGCCAGGGGCGCATTGCCCGCAAGCTGGCCGGCCTGACGCTGGACTCCGCGGCCGACAGCCCCGCTGGCGGATCCGTTCCCGGCCCGGGGGCCGCCGTTTCCCACGGCGGCGATGCGGAGACGGGCCGCGTTACCAGCGCCGTCCACTCGCCGGCGCTGGGCCGGCCGATTGCGCTCGCCTATCTTCCGCGCATCCTCGCGGATGCTCCCGGCACGGAGGTTGCCGTTGTCACGGAACGGGGCGACGCGCCGGCCGTCGTCACGTCCCTGCCCTTCGTCTGAACGCGCCAAGTTAACGGCTGACACCGCGCCCCGCGGCGTGTACTATGCGATTCCGGCTCGGCCGACCTCGATCCCTGCGGCTGCAGCGAGCGCCCATGAGCACAAGCACACCCGTTTCGCAGGCTGTCACGCTTCATACGGTCACGGCGGCGGACCGGCTCGAGAGTCACGCCGTCGAGTTGCCGGACTACGACCGGGATCGGTTCCACGACGTCGCATTCATGACGTCGATGGGCCTGTGCCTGATGGGCAACTACGCCCAGACCGGCCACTTCGGCGGACCGCTGGCCTACACGCCTTACAACGTGGCCTGTCATCTGGCCGGCCCCGCGCTGGGAGGCCTCCGCTACGACCTCCGCGAGCCGAAGTTCGCCTACGCCGACAAGTTCATGCTCGCGGGCGGTCACTGCATACCGACGTGCTACGCGCTGTGGATGGTCCTGTACGAGGCGATGCGGCGACAGCACGAAGAGACCGGCGATGCGCGTTTCGCCTGCGATCCCCAGGCCGCGATGTTGCCGATCGACTCGCTGGGTTTTCGCCGCGGAGCCGGCGCCCTGGCCACGCTGCTGGAGGAGAACGGTCTGGCCGATCACCCTTTCTTCGCCGATGCGAAGGGCCGCGGGATCCGCGCCCTGTCGGGACATGCCGAATCCATCGACGTGACCAACGACGTCAACGGCGGTCCGTCCGGCATCGGCATTGCGACGGCCGCCGGCAAGGCGCTGTTCTGGGACTACGTCGGGGCGCCGCCGGGTCTGAAGGTAGTCGCGCTGGAAGGGGAGTTCGCGCTGACCGAGGGACATGCGCAGGAGCTCAAGAACATCGCCCTGGCCCAGCAGGTCGGCAAGCGGCTGCGCGTGCTCGTGTCTCAGAACAATGCGGGCATCGACGACAGCCTTGTCGGCGGCGTGGTGAAGCCGGGCTACACGGACTACGACCTCGCCCGGCAGTGGGTGTCGTGGGGCTGGAACGTCTTCACGATCGAGAACGGGAATGACTTCGATCAGGTAGTCGCCGCGTTCAAGGCGATGGAGGAGTGGCCGGACGACGATCGCCGGCCCATGATCCTGATCGGCCCGACGGTCAAGGGCTGGTGGCCAGGCGCGAGCGATGGGCGGATCGGCGGCCGCGACCAGATCGTCGGGTATCCCTCCCACCCGTACGCCTTCAAGATGAACAGCGACTATTTCGTCGGGCTGGCGGAGTCGTTCGAGCAGGCTTACGGCGTTCGTTTCGAGGGTATTCGCGACGGAGTCCCGGCGACCGAGGCGGATCGCCTAATCCAGTTCAAGACGAACGTCGACACGGTGATGTCGGTGATGGAGCGCCGGCCCGGACTGCGCGCGTGGATCGCGGAGCGCGTGCTCGACGTCGCGGGAACCGTCGACCGGTCGCTGACGCTGGGCATCGACCGGGCCGCCAACCCGTTCCTCGACGAGCGCCTGCGGGTCGAGAACCTGCCGGTCGAACCCAGTGACGTGGTGGTGCGCAACCCGCACACGGACACGGAGGTGGAGCGTCGCATTTCGCTGTTCCTGCCGCCGGGCGAGAAGAAGGGGCCACGGCGGGCGGTCAGCGAGATCGGGGCGTGGCTGAACTACGTGACGGACGGGCGCTTCATGACGATGGCGGCGGACCTGTCCAGCTCGATCAACGTCGAGAAGGCCAACCTGCTCGGCCACTACGACCCGGTGGACAATCCGTTCGGCACGCGGCTGAAGGCAGCCATCCAGGAGGCGGGCAACGCGTCGACGGTAATCGGGCTGGTCAGCCAGAACGCGTCGACCGACCCGGACGGCTACGCCGGGGTCTGGGGAATCTCGGGCACCTACGGCGCGTTCACGCCGCTGATGTACACGCCGGCCCGGGTCTTCTCGCAGATGAATCAGGACAGCCCCTTCGAGCTCGGCGTCCTGCACGTGCTGGCCGGCCATTCCGGCCCAGAGACGGCGGCCGACGCGCGCACCCACTTCGGCATCTTCGCGCCGCAGGTCTGGACCCTGCTGCCGCGCGGCCAGGTCATCAACCTCTACTTCTGGGACTACAACGACGTCGCTCCCGGCTACTTCGCGGCGGTTCAGCAGGCGCTGGCCCACAAGGAGGTCGGCATCATCGTCATCCACGTGGCGCGGCCGGACTTCCTCGTGTCGGATCGCGCGACGTTTGCCGACACCGACGTGAAGGCCGCGGCGAAGGGCCTCTACCTGATCCGGGAGTTCGCGCCGGACGCCCCGCCGATGGGAACCGTCTTCGTGCAGGGCTCGAGCTCGACGAAGAACCTCGTCAGCGTGGTCCCGCGGCTCGAGGAGTCGGGCCTGAACGTGCGCATCGTGTCCGTCATCAGCACCGAGCTGTTCGCGGCCCAGCCGGCGGCCTACCGGGAGAAGCTGCTGCCCGACGCGTCGCGCTACGACTGCATGGTCGTCAGCACCATGACCAAGCGCGTGCCGCCGATCCCGAATCTGGGCGCCCTCACCGAGGAGTACTCGCTCTACGCCGATTTTGATGACCGCTGGCGAAGCGGCGGCACCGAACCCGACGTCATCGCCGAGGCGCACCTCGATCAGGAGTCGATCTACCAGGGCATCGCCCG
The DNA here is from genome assembly GCA_009838525.1 of Acidobacteriota bacterium. Lineage (NCBI taxonomy): Bacteria > Pseudomonadati > Acidobacteriota > Acidobacteriota bacterium. Next base: position 9,572 of record VXRJ01000011.1, on the reverse strand, counting down.
CTTCGCCCGGGACCGCGAGTCACGGCTGGAGCGGCAACTGGGCGCGCTGAAGGCGCTCTGACGAGGAGTCGAACCATGCATTCCCTGCTTCCCCTGTCGCGCCTTGTCAGGCGGACGCCTCGCCGCTCTGGGCGCTACGCGGGGCCTCACCACGGGCTGCCGGGCGCGGCCGCCGTCCTGACGCTGGCGCTGATGCTGGCGGTCGTGTCCGTTGCGGCGGTTGTCACGGCGCAGTCCGGCGACGACTTCCCGCCCGTCACCGACGCCATGCTGCAGCAGCCGGCCGACGGCGACTGGCTGACTTGGCGGCGTACGCTCGACAGTTGGGGTTACAGCCCGCTGGACGAGATCAACATCGACAACGTGGGCGATCTGCGCATGGTCTGGTCGCGGGGGCTGACCGAGGGTTTCCAGTCGGGCACCCCGCTCGCCTACAACGGCGTGCTCTACATGCCGAACCCGAACGACGTCATCCAGGCGATCGACGCGGTCACCGGGGATCTCATCTGGGAACATCGCCGCACGGTTCCGGATGACGTGGGCGAGTACCTGCTCGGCGCGCTCGCCGGGAACAACCGCAACATCGCCATTCACGGCCGGCTGATCATCGACACGACCGTCGACGACCACATCCACGCGCTCGACGCGGTGACCGGCGAGATGGTGTGGGAGACGCAGGTCCTGGACTACCGGGTGAATCCGGCCACGCAGGGCGCGGGACCGATCATCGCCAACGGCAAGGTCGTCTCGGGACGCAGTTGCTCCCCACGCGGCGGCCCGGACGCGTGCGTCGTGGTCGCCCACGACGCGGTGACGGGAGAGGAGCTGTGGCGGCGCCGCCTGATCCCCGGGCCCGGAGAGCCGGGCGACGAGAGCTGGGGCAGCGTGCCGTTCGAGGAACGGGTCCACGTCGGCGCCTGGATGGTGCCGAGCTACGACCCCGAGCTGAACCTCGTCTACGTCGGCACGTCCGTCACCTCACCCGCCCCGAAGTTCATGCTCGGCGGGACCGAGAACCAGCACCTCTACCACAATTCCACGCTGGCCCTCGACGGCGACACCGGTGAGATCGTCTGGTACTACCAGCACCTCAACGATCACTGGGATCTCGATCACCCGTTCGAGCGGATTCTCGTCGACACCGCGGTGGCGCCGGATCCGGGCGCCGTGCAGTGGATCAACCCGCGGCTGCGGGCGGGGGAGACGCGTCGCGTCCTCACCGGCATTCCCGGCAAGACCGGCATCGTGTACACCCTCGACCGGGCGACCGGGGAGTTCCTGTGGGCAACCCCGACGGTTACCCAGAACGTCGTCGGGGACATCGACGGCGCCACCGGCGACGTATCCGAGAACGCGGAACTGGTCTTCACGACCCTGGGGCAGGAGGTCTTCGCCTGTCCCACCTGGAACGGCGGCAAGGACTGGGAGGCGGGCGCCTACAGTCCCCTCACAAACACCATGTACATGCCGTTGCGCAACACCTGCGCGCGCATGATGGCGACGCAGGTCTTTCCCGATGACACTCCCGCAGCGCGCACGGAGAGCCGTTCAGAGCTCTATGCCATCGCCTACCGCCACCAGTTGGCGCCCGGTACCGACAACGCGGGGACCGTCCGGGCGATTTCCGCGGAGACGGGGGAGACCGTCTGGCTCCACGAGCAGCGGGCGGCGACCATGTCGCTCGTCGCGACCGGCGGCGGACTCGTCTTCGGCGGCGACGTCAACGGCCGGTTCCGGGCCTTTCACCACGAGACCGGCGAGGTGCTCTGGGAAATCAACCTCGGCTCGTCGGTCACCGGTTTCCCCATTACCTTCGCCGTCGACGGACGCCAGTACGTAGCGGTCAGCACCGGCAGCGGCGGCACGTCGTCGCACTTCACTGCCCTGACGCCGGAATTGCGACCCAGCTCGGGGAACACGCTGTTCGTGTTCGCGCTACCGTAGGGGACAACCAAGCGCCGGGGACGCCATCCCGAAAAGGCGCTCTCGGCCGCCTTCGTCCGGTCCGCACCGCCGGGACGGCACGCGGACGGCAACGGTTTGTACCTGTTCGTCCAGCCCACCGGAACCCGAAGCTGGGTCCAGCGCATCGTCATCCGAGGACGCCGCCGCGAACTCGGACTCGGCGCCGCGGGACTCGTCTCTCTGGCCGAGGCGCGCGAGCTGGCGCTGGCCAACCGCAAGTTGGCCCGCTCCGGAGGCGACCCGCTCTCCGAGAAACGCCGCGCTGACGGCATCCCGACCTTCGCCGAGGCCGCCGAGCGCGTGTTGGAGCAGAAGCGCGGCGGGTGGCGCGGCCGGTGGCACGCGCAGAACTGGTGGACCAGCATGGAACGCTACGCCTTCCCGCGGATCGGCCGCCGGCCCGTCTCCGAGGTCGACACGGCCGACGTGCTGGAGATCCTCACGCCGATCTGGCACGTCAAGGCGGAGACGGCCAGGGCGGTGCGCCAGCGCATCCGGTCGGTGATCGAGTGGGCGATCGCGCTCGACATGCGGAACGACAATCCCTGCGACCGCGTGCTGCCGGTGCTGGGGCCGCAGAACGACATCGTGACGCACCGGCAGGCGCTGCCGCACAAGGACGTGGCCGCGGCGATTGAGACGGTGCGCAACGGCTCGGCGCAGCCGGCCGTCAGGCTGGCGTTCGAGTTCCTCGTTTTGACCGCGGCGCGGTCCGGCGAGGTCCGGCTGGCGACGTGGGACGAGATCGACACGGCCGGTGCGGTGTGGACGGTCCCGGCCACGCGGATGAAGGCGAAGCGCGGGCACCGGGTCCCGCTCTGCGGCCGGGCACTGGAGATCCTCGAGGCGGCGCGGACGCTCGGCTACGGCAACCGGCTCGTGTTCCCGATGCGGAGCGGGAAGTCGATATCCACATCGACGCTGCCGAAGATGCTCCAGCACCACGGGATCGCCGCCGTGCCGCACGGCTTTCGGTCGTCGTTCCGAGACTGGGCGGCCGAGGAGACGGACCACCCGCGCGAGGTCATCGAGGCGGCTTTGGCCCACGTGGTCCAGAACAAGGTCGAGGCGGCCTACGCCCGGTCAGACCTGTTCGACCGCCGCCGGCGGCTCATGAACGACTGGGCGGCGTATCTCGACGGACACGCGGACGGCCCGACGCAGCGCTGATCGGTGCGGCGGTCACTGCCCGCCACGTGGCGGCGACGGCAGACTGGCCGGAGGACGGTCACGGGCTCTCCCCCTTCCTGGAGTGTGCAGTTTTCACTTGCCATTGACAGTCGGACCTGTTCGAGCGGCGGCGGTGGCCGATGGACAACTGGGCGGCCTATCTCGCGGCAACCAGCCCACGCTCAACAATCTCCGGACTGGCCCATGCAGCCATCTGCGCCGGTCCGATCCGCTACACTTCACGATTCTGACGATTCCTCGCGTCGCCGGGCGCCTCGGACGGCCGGCTGAGGGGCGGTGCCAAGAATGACAGACCCACATCGATTGACCCTGCCGGGGATCCTCGCGAGAGCTGCCGTCGTGCACACCGTGACTTATTTCTTCGCGGGTGTGCTGGCCTTCACCCTCTTTGACTACGGAACTGCTCTTGCCGAGCCGCCGCTCGATGGCCTCATGAGGTCCCCGGACGATCCGATGGTCATGGCGGGGCCTTTGTTTCAACCGGTTCGAGGGCTCCTGTTCGGCGCTGTGTTCTACCTACTGCGCGATCAATACTTCGGCCGCCAGTACGGCTGGTTGACGATGTGGGTCGTGCTGGTCGTGATCGGCACGTTCTCGACGTTCGGACCTGCGCCCGGCTCGATAGAAGGGTTGATCTACACGACGCTTCCGCTGAGCGTTCAGCTTGGCGTCGGTCACATCGAGACGGCGGGCCAAGCGCTGGCGTTGTCGGGGCTGCTGTTCTACTGGGTGCGCTACCCGAAGCGATGGCTGACATGGAGTTTGGTAGGCGTCTTCATGATCGTAATGGTGCTGCCCACTCTCGGACTGCTCCTGGGATAGAAGGGGCTGCCCGCTTCGAGTGCGAGGACCGGCCCGCGCGGCCGCGGCAAACGATGGTGAGTCGTGCCGTAGATCCGTCGCGGAGTGGCGGAGTGTATCGCTTCGACGACGAGAGCGGTACGGTCCGCGGGTCCGCGGGCGGCTTCAATCGTCCCGTAGGTTCCCGGATAGAATGAGGGAAACAACGAGGGAAGGATGGCCGGTCCACTAGTAGCAAGTTCTTTATTGTGAATTATTTACATAGACTATACGGTTAGCGCTACCTGAGTGATCCCTGGCTTGATGGTGCAACGCATCAGGCCGTCATGGAGTTCCAGGTCATGTCGGCTAAGCGCCCGCCGAAGATCCGCACGGGCCGCAACCTGATGGTCTTCTACTTCCGCAAGAACCTGGGGGCGGTGACGGCAGGGGCTGTGGATCGCAAGACCGACACCGGGACGATGAAGATCTCGTCGGCCGCGCTGACGGCTCTTGACCTCCTGCGCTATCCGCAGGCGTCAGGCGCCTTCGCGCCTGAGCCACAACGGTGTGATCCCCGTTTGCGCGTCATTGCCCGGCGCGTACCGGAGTCCGACGGATGATTCCCACTAACAGTTGCTAGCGTCGGAGGCCATCATGCCAGACTCGTCGACGCCTCTGGGCTGTACGACCACACAGAGGAATCCTCTAGCCTTTATGTATATCGTTAGGGGAGTTCGTGATTCGAAGCTTCAGGGACCGGGACACGCAGCGGTTCTTCGAGGGTCACCGCGTTCGTCGGTTCGAGGGGTTCGTGGATCAGGCTACGCGCCGACTCACACTGCTGGACAGCGCGGAGGCACTTAAGGACTTGGGGGGACTGCCCAGCAATCGGTTGGAGGCGCTCCGAGGCGATCGGGCGGGGCAACACAGTATTCGGATCAACCTGCAATGGCGCATCTGTTTCCGCTGGGAACTGGACGGGCCATGCGACGTCGAGATTGTGGACTACCACTAGCGATTGGAGAAGGCGATGTCTCCGAAGAACGGCATGCGGCCCGTGCATCCTGGCGAGATTCTGCGTGAAGAACTTCAGACGCTCGACCTGTCGGCGAATGCCCTATCGAAGGCACTCGACGTGCCAGTGAACCGGATCACCGCGATCCTGAACGGACAGCGCGGCGTGACAGCCGACACGGCCCTCCGATTGGCACGCTACTTCGGGACGACGCCGCAGGTCTGGCTGAACTTGCAGCAGACCTACGACTTGCGCCGGGCCGAGATCGCGGCTGGCCCAAGGATCGCCGAGTGCGTGCGCCCGCGGCACACCGCCGCGTAGCGCCTCGGAGGCTGGAGAGGGGTCGACGTGACGGCGACCGGATTCCCGGGATTCGCGTCCGGTGACGGTGAGCGCACAGACGAGACGTGGGAGGTCGTTGGCGTAGTGGCGGACGTGCGGCCGTAATTCGACCAGGATCCGCGCGTCCGTGTGGCCGAACTCCAGGCCTGTAACACGGGCACCGGTCTCCTGGGAATCACTCTGCCCGCAGGGCGACGAGAGGCTCGACCCGCATCGCGCGGCGAGCGGGAACAGTGCACGCGGCCAGGGCCACGGTGATCAGCACTGCCGACCCGGTGACGAAGGTCAACGGATCCAAGGTGCCGACCCCGAACAGAAGGCGACGAACGGCATGACCCACCCAGACGCCGCCGAGGAGTCCGAGCGCGACCCCCGCGCCGCTCAGCACCAACCCCTCGCCGACGACCATTCGGAAGATGTTGCCGGTATCGGCGCCGACGGCCATGCGGATGGCGATCTCCTTCGTGCGGGTAGAGACGGCATACTGAATCAGTCCGTAGATCCCGATTGCCGCCATCAGTAGCGCGGCCGCGGCGAACCCCACCACGATGGATGTCTGGAGGCGGCGTGGCGCGTAGGACGCGCGTAGCCGAGATTCCAAGGTTGACACGCCGTACAGCGGCGCAAGAGGATCGACTTGCCGCGCGGCCGCCTGCACCGCCGCCGCCATCTCCAGCGGATCATCGTGATCGGCCCGAATGATGAGGAATCCGGCCCCGGACGGGTTCTGGGCGACCGGCTGGAAGATCTGCGGTATCGGCTCCGTCTCCAGCCCTTGGCGGCGCATGTCGTCGACCACGCCGACGACGGTCAGCCAAGGGCCGACGGAATCCGCCGGCCCCCATTTGAAGCGCCTCCCAACCGCATCATCGCCCGGCCATAGCTGGCGCGCCATGGTGTCGTTGACAATCACGACCCGCGGCGACTCGGGGCCGTCACGAGGCGTAAACAAGCGTCCGTCGAGCAGACGCGTGCCGAGCGCCGGGAACAACCCGGCGCTGATCTCGTCGCTGCGGAACTGCAGACGCGTGGACACGGCCTCGCCGTCGCGTTCGGTGGTGAGGGTCCGTTCGGGGCTGCTGCTGATGAAGGCGTCACTGATGAAGCCAGCCCGCTCTACGCCGGGCGTCGATTCGATTCGCTGGAGCACGCGGTAATAGAAGCTCGGTCGCTGTGTGGGGGTCATCAGCGCAGGTGCGCCGATCTGCATCGCCAGGACCCGTTCTGGTCGGAAGCCCGGGTCGACGCCCTCGACCTGCCACCAGCTCCGAATCAGGAGACCGGCACCCACCAGCAACATGATCGCCAACGTCACCTCGGCCACCAGGAGCGATCGCCGGATGTTTCGGGCGGCCGTTCCGCCGACGGCACCTCGCAAGCTGGTGTCGCCAAGGGGTCGCAGGTACCCGCGCCAGAGAAGCGCGGGTACTGTCCCGACCACCGTCCCCGTCAGCAGGGACAGAACCAGCGACCAGCCGAACACGCTCGTATCCAGGTGAACCTCGTCGAGGCGCGCCAGCTCGACCGCGCCCAGCGAACGAACGAGATCGAGGCCGACCACCGCCAGCAACATGCCAAACGCACCAGCCCCTACGGCCAGCGTCGTGCTCTCGGTCAGGTGCTGCCGGACGATTCGGGCCGGGCTCGCGCCGAGCGCGGCCCGCAGCGCCACGTCCCGAGCACGGCCGAGACTCCGAGCCAGCCAGAGGTTGGCGACGTTGGCGGCGGCGATCAGCAGAACGAATGCCGCGGCGGCCATCGGCATCCACAGCGCCAAGCGAGACCGCGAACCGACTACGTGACGACTCAGGGGAACGACACGAATGCCGCGGTTCCTCTCGCCGACCGGCAGCTCGGCGTCGAGGCGGCGGGCAATCGTGCTCATCTCCGACTGGGCTCCTTCGATGGTGACGTTCGGTCGCAGCCGTCCGATCACGAACCACGTATCTTGCCCGCGGACCAAACGGCGGTCCTCCCAGTCCGGAAACAGCGTGTGGGGCTCGAAGATATCGGCATCGAGGCTCGCGAACCCGAACCGTTCAGGCAGCACGCCGATGACGCGGGACGCGTGTCCGTCGAGCTCGACGGACACGCCGAGCGTGTCGAGCGAACCACCGAATCGGGCCTGCCACAAGCGATGACTGATGACGACGAGACGTCGCCGTTCCGCCGTCTCGTCGGCCGAGAAGCTCCGTCCGTGCAGCGGCTGCACGCCGAGCAATGGAAACAGGTTCGGCGACACCCTGGCCCCTTGAATCCGCTGCGTCTCGCCGGCGTGCGTCAGCGTCAACGCCACGCTGTCGAAGACCGCGATGTCGCTGAAGCTCCGACTCTGCCGCCGCCACTCCTCGATGTTCCAGAAAGCCGATCGGTTCTCTCGAAGCGCTTGGCTCGGGGTCTCCGTCCACAGCATGGCCAACTGGTCCGGAGCGTGGAACGGCAACGGCCGGAACAGCACGGTGTTCAACACGCTGAACATCACGACGTTGACGCCGATCGCCAGCGCCAGTGTGCCGACCGCGACGGTGGTAAAGGTGGGGCTGCGGCGCATCATCCTGATCCCGCCGCGAACGTCCTGAAGCAGCCGCTCGGCGGGGCCCCAACCCCAGGTCTCACGGGCCAGCTCGCGAATCAGCGTCGCGTTGCCGAAGTCGCGTCGCGCGGCCGCATGCGCCTCCGCGGGAGACATTCCCCCCGCAATCCGTTCCTCTGTTTCCTCGGCGAGATGGAACCGAATCTCCTCATCGAGTTCCGCTTCTTGCCGGCGCCAGGTGCAGAGAGAGCGCAGGCGGACGTACAGGTGCCGCAGCATGGTGTGTACTCCTAGTCCGCGGGGCGCAGCACGCGCGCCATGGCGACGGTCAACTGCTCCCACCGTGACTGCTCTACCAGGAGCTGTCGCCGTCCGGAAGGAGTGAGCCGGTAGTACCTAGCCCGCTTACCCTTGTCGGACTTCTTCCATTCGGCCGCGATCCAGCCTCGTCCCTCCAGCCGGTGCAAGGCGGGGTACAGCGAGCCGGTTTCCACGCGGAGGGAGTCTTCCGACACCCGCAGGATGTGCTTGGCGATCGCGTGGCCGTGGGACGGGCCGTAAACGAGCGTCCGCAGGATGAGCAGGTCCAGCGTCCCGTAGAGCAAGTCGACGCGGGTGTCCGCGGTTTCCATGTTGTATAGACAGTCTACTAAGTATTGAGTAACTTGTCTACAGAACAATCCCACTCTCGGCCAGCAAACCGGGCTTCACGCCCGACGCCCGGAGTCCACCCCGAACGTGCGGCAGCGAGGCCATGGCAGGGTTGATGGTCGCGCAACGCTCGTCGTAGCTCCCGAGGGTGCCGATTCCCGGCACGCTATGGAGCGTGAACGAGTCGCGCGCGGCTGCTTCGCGGGATCTGTCTTCCGCGGACTTCCGTCCCCGTGCCCCCGGATGGTACATTTACGGACACCTCTAGACCACGGAGAAGGACTCATGCCCGTTTATGTCAGAACACTCGCCTCGGTGCTCGTGATTCTCGGTGTGGCGGCCGCCGCCGGCGCCCAGGGTCGCGACATTCTGCCGCCGGTACCGACGCCGACGGACATCAAGCCGGGCAGCATCACCTGCGACGAATGCCCGTATCCGGCCCCGAGCAAGTATCTCAACATCAGTGTCTACAGCCAGGACGTGCGCATCTCCTACATGGACATCGCGCCGACGAGCGCGGCCAACGGCCACGTGGTCCTGCTGATGCACGGCAACAACTTCGGCGGCTTCTATTTCGGCGACATCATCGACGGGCTGACCGACGCCGGATTCCGCGTCCTCGTTCCGGACCAGATCGGGTACGGCAAGTCGTCGAAGCCGATCGCGCCCTACAACTTCAACACGCAGGCGCGCAACACGCAGCTCATCCTCGAGCACGAGGGGATCGACAAGGTCATGGCCGTCGGCCATTCGATGGGCGGCATGCTCGCCACGCGGTTCACCACGCAGTATCCCGATTCGGTCGAGCGGCTGGTCATCTACAACCCCATCGGCCTCTCCGACAACCGGTTCAATCGCCCGATGACGCCGGTCGATCAGATCTACGAGCGGATCCTCCAGACCGACTACCAGAGCACGCGCCGGAGCCTCAGCCGGTACGTCGGGCACGACCCGTCGGCCTGGAACGACCAGTTCGAGCTCTACACCCGCATCCGCTCGTCATGGACCCTCAGCTCCGACTTTCCGCGCCTCGCCATGGTGCAGGCGATCATCAGCCAGATGCTCTACCAGGATCCGGTCGTCTACGACTGG